>JAKSOV010000029.1 GCA_024405415.1 Akkermansia sp. | reverse complement strand
AATAGTACCTAGTACATAGTACCTAGTAAATCCCGACAAATTCTCATTTGTCGAGTTTGTGTGCTCAGCGCAGCTGCGTACGCATGCTCAGCGCCGTGAGCAAGGCGGTGAAGCGGGCGTAGTCGTGCTCGCGGTCTGCGGAGACAAGGGCAAACTGATATTCACCTTGGCGGGCGTCTTCTTCCGCGGCGTTGCGGAGGCGCAGCTGAATCACCTCTTCTGCATCTGTTTGTCTGCCGCGCAGGCGCTTCTCCAGCTCATCGGAGGGGACGTGGATGTAGATATCCGCATAGGCGCGGCGGATGATGGGGTCGGGGCAGGAGCGGATGCTGGCCGCCCCCTGCACGTCGATGTCCATGACGACGTTCTTGCCCGCTTGCAGCAGGTCGATGATGTCTGCTTTCAGTGTGCCGTAGCTGTTACCATGCACGGTGGCGTGCTCCAGGAACTCGCCCGCGGCGACTTTTTCGGCAAAAATCTCGGGGGAGAGGAAGTGGTAGTCAACGTCCTGCTGCTCTCCGGGGCGCGGGGCGCGCGTGGTGCAGGAGATGGAGTAGGAGGTCAGCCCCGCGGCTTCCGCGCGGCGGCAGAGGGTGGTCTTGCCGGAGCCGGAAGGTCCGGAGACAATCAGTAATGTGCCAAGCATAGGTGGTAGGAGAATTACAAATTACAATTTACAAATTAGGAAATTCGTGCACGGCGTTGCCGCGCAGGATTATTCGATATTTTGGACTTGTTCGCGGATTTTTTCGAGTTCGGTCTTGGCGGTGACGACGAGCTGAGCCAGCTCGGCATCGTTGGCCTTGGAGCCGGTGGTGTTGAGCTCGCGGAAGATTTCCTGACACATGAAGTCCAGCGTGCGGCCCACGGCTTCGGGCTTGTCGCAGATTTTCTCAAACTGGTCGAGGTGGGAGGCAAGGCGGGTCATCTCCTCCGTCACATCGCAGCGGTCGGCAAAGAGGGCGATTTCCTTGATGATGCGCTCATCATCGAGGGCGAGCGGCAGCCCCGCTTCTTCGAGGCGCTTCATGAGGGTATCTCGATGGCGGGCGGCCACACCGCTTGCGCGGGCGGCAAGCTGTTCGCGGAAGGCGCGCAGGGTGCCGATGCGGGTGAGCAGGTCGCGCTTCATGTTCTCACCCTCTTCCGCACGCAGGGTGAGGAAGGCGGCGAGTGCTTCCTTCACGGCGGGCAGGGCGGCGGCGGTGACGTCCTCCATGGGGATGTCGGCGTCCTGCGCCTCTTCCGTCACCACACCGAGGCGCACGAGGGCATCCAGCGTGACGGCGGGGGCTGTGCCGAGGGCGGTGCCCAGCTCGCTGAGGGTGCTTTGCAGGGCGGTGAGCTTGCTGTGGTTGAGGCAGATTTCACCCGCCTTGTCCGCGGGTTGTTGCAGGGAGACGGTGACGTTTACGCGGCCGCGGGAGACGGCGCCCGCCACCAGCTCGCGCACGGGTGTCTCCAGCTCGCCCCACGCGCGGGGCAGGGCAAGGGCTACTTCGGTCTGCTTGCGGTTCACGCCGCCGATTTCCACGCGGAGGGTGGCTTTGCCGAGCGGTGCGGTCGCCGCTCCGAATCCGGTCATGCTGTTCATGATAAGAGGGTGTTTTTGCCGATGATGTCGAGTAAGCGGGCGTCGAGTGCCAGCGCTTCGTTGATGTTGAAGTTGAGGTCGGTGCGCAGGGCATCCAACGCGCGCATGCGGCGCAGCAGGTCCTCCGTGCTTTGCTTGGCGGCCAGTTCGGTGACGGCGGGCGTGAGCGGCTGCAAATCGGGGGCGTTTGCTGCCGCGAGCACGGCTTGGCCGAAGCACAGGGACAGCAGCTCGATGAGTTGCTCTCGCTCGCCGAGGTATTCCGTCTCGATGAGCGCGGCGGTGGCGTCTTTCTGGCGCGCTTCCCAATCGCGGATATCGGTGCCCTCGGCAATGGCTTTGGCTTCGGCTTTGACGGCGGAGGTGAGGCGGTCGGTGATGACCTCTCGACGCTCGGCCATGAGCTTTTGGAAATCCGCGCGCAGGGCGAGGGCGGCGACGTCCGTGCCAACCTGCGGCAGGGCGGCGGCCACGGCGGGGAGAAAGAGTTTTTGCGCTTCGGTGAGGTGCAGACCGCCGGGTTCGCGAAGGTCCACGCGCACGCAGCGGGAGAGAATGGTGGCGAGCAGACGGTGCGGCTGCTCCGTCACCATGATGATGAGGGTTTGGGGCGGGGGCTCTTCCAGCGTTTTGAGGAAGGCGTTGGCGGCTTCCTCGGGCATGCGGTCACACTCCAGAATGATGACGAGCTTGGTTTCTCCCTCCTCCGCGCGCAGGGAGAGGAAGGGCTCTACGCTGCGCACGTCTTCGATGAGGATGCGGCGGCTCTTGGAGCCGGGGCGCAGCACGCGGCACATGGGGTGCCGCAGGTTCTCGGGGCTGTCGGCTCGGGCGCCGTTCAGCTCTTCCGCCAGCGCAAGCACGAGCTTGTGCGTCCCCGCGTTCACGCTGCCTGTCACTAAGAGTGCATGCGGCAGCCGCCCCGCCGTGCGGGCGTTGCTGAGCAGTTTGTGAGCTTGGGAAAGCGTGAAGGACATGGGGATTTACAATTTACAAATTACAATTTACAAATTGAAAGTCAGGCTCGCTTCGCTCGCGGGGAAGGGGACTTATTGCTCCGGGTAGGAGCCGAGGACCTTGAACATGGGGCAGCCGCCGCGGAGCTCGGCGAGGCAGCTCTTGAGCGGCTCGGCGTCCTCGTGGCCGGCGACGTCCACATAGAACAGGTATTCCCATGCGGTGTCGCGGGTGGGTCGGGAGTCCAGGCAGAGCAGGTTGATGCCGAACTTCTGGAAGTGTTGCAGCACGGTGACAAGCGAGCCTGCTACGTGCGGCACGCTGAAGCAGATGGTGGTGCGATCATGCCCCGAGGGCTGCGTGCTCTGGCGGCCGATGACGGCGAAGCGCGTGGTGTTGTCGGGGTGGTCCTGGATGTTTTCGGCGAGCACTTGCAGCCCGGCTTTGGCCGCGGCCATGGGGTTGCCGAGGGCAGCGGCTCCTTCCTCCGCATGTTCGGCGGCGTATTGCGCGGCCACGGTGGTGGAGGCGGTGGGCACTTGTTCCGCCGTCGGGAAGTTCTGCTGCAACCATTGGCGGCATTGGCCCAGCACCTGCGGGTGGGAGTAGATGGTGCGGATGGCTGCGCGGTCGATGGCGGCCATCAGGCAGTTCTGCACGCTCTGGTGCACCTGCGCGCAGATGCGCAGCGGGCTGTGGGCAAAGTTGTCCATGGCCTGCGAGACGTTGCCGTCCGTGCTGTTTTCGATGGGGATGACGCCGTAGTTGATTTCGCCGCGCTCCACGGCGGAAAAGACGTGTGCGAAGGAGGGGTAGGGCAGCAGCGTGATGCTCTCGCCGAAGCGGTTGAGCGCGGCTTGGTGGCTCCATGTGCCCTCAGGGCCGAGGTAGCCGACCTTCATGCCGCCCTCCAGATGGAAGGAGCAGCTGACGATTTGGCGCCAGATGGCCAGCAGGCTCTTCTCGGGCAGCGCGCCGCCGTTGAGCTTGAGGAGCTTGGCAATGAGCGCACTTTCTCGCTCAGGCACAAAGATGGGGGCATTGTCCGCCTTCTTCAGCTGCCCGACCTCGTGTACACAGGCGGAGCGCTGCTTCAGCAGCTCGACCAACTGTGCATCGATGCGGTCAATTTCGTCTCTCAGCTCACTCAGGTTCATGGTATGCGCTCAGTCTATCACACGCGCGCACGCGTGGCAAGTCCGACTTAAAGAAAGCGCGCCCTGCCGTGGGGCAGGGCGCGCGGGAAAGAAGCCGTGTCGGCTCGCATCAGAGCGCGAGGACGAGGGGCAGGGTGCCGAGCACGATGAGGGCAATGGCGCTCACGGTGAGGACGGCGGCCGTGCAGACGGGCACGCACAGGGCCTTGTCACCGGGCTGCTGCTGCTCCCAGTACATCGCGCGGATGACCTTGAAGTAGTAGTAGAAGCCCGCGGCGGCGCTGACAATCATGACAGGCAGCAGCCAGCTGAGGTGACCCCAGGTGGGGATGGCGTCCACAAGGGCGATGAAGGTGTACATCTTGGCAATGAAGCCGAAGGTCAGCGGGACGCCGGCCAGAGAGGCGAAGCACACGGTGATGAGGAAGGCGAGGCGGGGGTTGCTCTTGCCCAGACCGCGGAAGGCGGAGATTTCCTCGCTGCCGCGCTGCGTACGCACGAGGGCGATGGCGAAGAAGGCGGCAACCGTGGCCAGTGTGTAGGCCAGCAGGTACTGGCTCACAAGGAAGCCGAGTGCGCTGTTGGGGTTCATGAAGAACACGAGGATGAAGCCGGCCTGGCCGATGGAGGAGTAGCCCAGCAGTCGCTTGGCGTTGCTCTGGCAGATGGCGCCGAGGTTACCGATGAGCAGCGTGGCCGCCGCCACGATGGAGAAGGTGATGACGAGCATCTGCGCAATCTGCACGCCGGGCTGCATGAAGGGCAGGAAGGGCATCACAAGCATCACCAGCACGGCGAAGCCGGCCGTCTTGGAGGCCACGGCAAGGAAGGTCGTGGTCGGCGTGGGCGCACCCTGATACACGTCGGGAATCCAGATGTGCATGGGGGCCGCGCCAATCTTGAAGAAGGCGCCCGCGAAGAGCAGGGCAACGGCCATCAGGAAACCTGCCGCAATGGCGGCGGAGCCGACCTCACCGCCGTTGAGCGCATGCAGCACCACGGAGGAGTTGAGGGCGAAGGAACCCGTCATGCCGAAGTACCACGCGGCACCGAACACGAGCAGACCCGTGCTCATGGCACCGAGGATGAGGTACTTGATGCCCGCCTCGATGGAGCCGCGATTGCGGCGGAAGTAGCCGGCCAGCACGTAGGAGGTGAGGGTGATGACCTCGAGGCTCACGAAGAGCATGATGAGGTCGCGCGCCTGGGTGAGGCAGATGATGCCCGCGCAGGCAACGAGGGGCAGGGCGTAGAACTCGCCCGTGCCTTCTTCGTTGTCCTTGCCGGCGATGGACTCGCAGCAGATCTTCTTGTAGTCGAAGGCGAGCAGGAGCGTGAGCGCCGTGGAGATGCAGGCGAGGAAGCCGAAGGTGTTGGGGTGGTCGCCGGAGAGCATGCTGACAGCCGCGGCGAGGGAACCCAGCGCGCCGAGAAGCGCAAAGCTACGCTTGGGCAGCTTCGGCAGGAAGGCGTCCGCCAGCAGAAGCAGGCCGGCCAGCACGACGAGCGCGAAGGCGGGACAGAACTGGCACCAGCTGTAGGTGGCCGAGCAGAGAGTGGAGATTTGGTCTTCCATAATCGTAAGAGTTGTTCAGGTTACAGGCAGGTGGGGGGCAGGATGCCGAAGAGGACGATGAAGAACGCGAGGAACCACGCGGCGATGAGGTCGCAGGCCGTGAGCTTGGTCGCGCGCTCGGAGGTGGCGCCGACTTCGGCCTCGAAGATGCGGCGGAAGGCGCGCAGCATGTAGACGGCGCTGATGACCAGACCCCACAGAGCGAATACCACGCAGATTTGCACAGGACCGAAGGAGCTGCAAATGCAGTCCGTGGTGGGCACCCAACCCGCGAAGGCGGAGACGAAGATAGAGAACTCACCCGCGAAGTTGGCCAGCAGGGGCAGACCGACGGAGGCGAGGCCCGCAAGGCCGAAGAGGAAGCCGAGGGTGGGCAGCTTCTGCGCGAGTCCGCCCATGGAGTCCATCTCCAGCGTCTTGGTCTGGCTCTCAATCTGGCCCGCCAGCAGGAAGAGCATGGCGATGGTCAGACCGTGGGCGAGCATGAGCAGGGAGGCACCCTTGACGGCCAGCTCGTTGTCGCCGTTGCAGGCAATGAGCGCCGCGAAGGCGAGGAAGATGTAGCCCATGTGCATGACGGAGGAGTTACCGAGCATGTCATCGAGGCGCGTCTGGCAGATGGTCACATAGCCCACCCACAGCACGTTGCCGAGCAGCAGGACGAGCAGCAGGTTGTTCCACCCGCCGAAGAGGGCACCGCACTGGGGCCCGAACACCGAGGCCAGCGTGAAGAGGCCGTACAGGCCGAACTTCTTGAGCACACCCGCATGCAACATGGCGATGGGGGTGGGAGCGCTCGCATAGGCCGGGGCTGCCCAGCTGTGGAAGGGGAAGAGCGATACCAGCGTGCCGAAGCCCAGCAGCAGCAGACCCGAGATGAGCACGGGGGAGGCGGGCGTCAGCCCCGCCTGCACGGCCGCGGTCATGTTGGAGAAGGTCCAGGCGTGCATCTCGGTGCAGAGGATGAGCAGACCCGCGAGCAGCACCATGGAGGCGAGGCCGAGGTAGAGGGTGGCCGTCCAGGCAATGGTGCGGCGGTCGCCGCGGCCGTAGCAGCCGATCATCACGAAGGTGGGGATGAGGGCCAGCTCGTGGAAGCCGTAGAAGGCGATGATGTTGTCGCTCATGAAGGCGCCGAGGGCACCCGTGGAGAGCAGGAGGGCGGAGACGGCCCAGCTGCGCTCGGCGGCTTTATCGGGGGCCTTCATGCCGATGATGGCGGCGAAGGTGACGAGCACCGTCAGCAGCACCATGATTTTGCTGAAGGGCAGAGCCAGCGTGAACTGGATGGGCGCCCCCGCAAAGGTGGAGAGGCAGTCGGAGCAGCTCTCGGGCAGCAGGATGGCCGTGAGGCCGAGCACGAGAGTGAGCACGGCGCTGACGGCGGCCGTGGCGCGACCGGGAGCTTTCAGCAGACCGATGCAGGCAGCGGCCAGCACAGGGATGAGAATGAGCCAGATAAGCATTGTCGTGAAAATCGGTTTAGAGGTTGAACGCCAGAAGGAAGATGAGGATGAGCAGACCGAAGCCGCAGACGAAGGCGTAGGCACGCAGCGAGCCGCCCTGAATGTAGCTCAGGAGCAGGCCGATGCGGGCGGTCAGCCACGCGGAACCCTGCATCAGCAGGCCGCGGATGACGGCGGCATCGATGAACTCGATGATGTGGGCCACGATTTCCTGCAGCCCGCCGATGATGACCTTGTCGTAGAGGGCATCGATGTAGAAGCGGTTGCGGAGGGCATCGGAGACGGCATTGCCGGAGAGCGGGTCCTTGCTGCGCTTGCCGCAGCCGTAGAGGGCGAAGGCGAGCAGCAGACCGAGGGCGAGCGCACCCATGCCGGCGTAGAAGGGCAGGCCGAGGGCGAAGCCGTGCGCATGGAAGCCCTCAAAGGGCACCAGCGAATCGGCCGCGAAACCGTAGCCGGAGATAATGGCCATCACCGCGAGCACCAACAGGGGCAGCAGCATGGTGGGGCAGGCTTCCTTGGCGTGCTCGGCACCATGGGCGCGGGCGGAGCCGCAGAAGGCCACGAGGCAGAGGCGAGCCATGTAGAAGGTGGTGAGAGCAGCCACGCCGGCGCCGACCCAGAAGAACACGGGGTTCTGCTCCAGAGCGGCATCGAGGATGGCCTCCTTGGAGAAGAAGCCGGAGAAGCCGGGCACGGCGATGAGCGCGCAGGTGCCCATGAGGAAGCAGAGCACGGTCAGCGGCATGCGCTTGGCGAGGCCGCCCATCTTCCAGATGTCCTGCTCGTGGTGGCAGCAGATGATGATGGCACCCGCACCGAGGAAGAGCAGCGCCTTGAACCAGGCGTGCGTGTAGAGGTGGAACATGGCGGCTTCACCCGCGAGCAGACCCACGGCCATGACCATGTAGCCCAACTGGGAGAGGGTGGAGTAGGCGAGCACGCGTTTGATGTCGTCCTGCTGCACGGCCATGAGGGCGGCGAGCACGGCGGTGATGGCACCCACGGTGGCAATCACATTGCAGGCGGTGCCGGTGAAGGCGGCCTCACCCATGGCGACCTGCAGACGCACCAGCATGTACACACCGGCGGCGACCATGGTCGCGGCGTGGATGAGGGCGGAGACGGGGGTGGGGCCTTCCATGGCGTCGGGCAGCCACACATGCAGCGGGAACTGCGCGGACTTACCGACCGCACCGCAGAAGAGGAAGAGCACGGTGGCCGTGAGGATGGCGGGGGCGATGCCCGCGGCCTTGGCGCCCATGTCGGCGAAGTTCAGGCTGCCGAAGACACCCAGCGTGAGCAGGATGCCGATGAGGAAGCCGAAGTCACCCACGCGGTTGGTGATGAAGGCTTTCTTGGCGGCGTCCGCGGCGGAAGCCTTGTCGAACCAGTGGCCGATGAGCAGGTAGGAGGAGAAGCCCACCATTTCCCAACCGATGAAGGTCATGGCGAGGTTGTCGGCCAGCACGATGCAGGTCATGCTGAACATGAAGATGCTCAGGCCCGCGAAGTAGCGGCTGAGGTTGGAGGGGTCCCCCTTCATGTAGCCGATGGAGAAGATGTGCACCAGCAGACCGATGCCTGTGACGACGAGCATCATGCGCATGGCCAGCGGGTCAAGCACCAGCCCCATGTGCAGGGAGAGCTGCGCGGCGGCTACGGGCATCCATGTGTAGATGCCGGGGGTGCCGGTCTGCAGCCCGCAGAGGTAGGCGACGCAGAGCGCGAAGGTGGCGGCGACGCTCAGGATGGAGAGCGCGGCAGCGCACTTGGAGCACTTGCGGAAGACCACCCAGTCGATGACGGCTGCCAGCAGGGGCAGCAGGAGGAAGAGCCAGGGAAGATTCTGAATCATAATCGTCGGTCAGGTCGGGGGTTAGTCTTTCAGGGAGGTGAGTTCGGTGCTCTCCACGGACTTGCGGGAGCGGAACATGGCAACGATGAGGGCGAGGCCGATGGCGACCTCAGCCGCGGCGATGCCCGAGACGAACAGGGACAGCACCTGCGCATCATACACGGGGATGCCGGCGGTGCCCTGAGCGCGGGAGAAGGCCACCAGAGAGACGTTGGCGGCGGTGAGCATCATCTCCAGACACATGAACACCACGATGATGTTCTTGCGGACGAGCACACCGGCCAATCCGATGGAGAACAGGAGACCCGAGAAAATCAGGTAATGTGCTAACGGAATCATGTTCGGTAAAGGGGGTTAGTCTTTGCGGTATTTGCGGGCCAGCGCCATGGCGCCCACCGAGCCGGAGAGCAACGCAAAGCCGAGGATGACGAAGGGGATGTTGTACTGCGTGAACAGCGTGTGGCCCACGAGCTTGACATCGGGATAGGTGGTGGCGTTGGCAGCCTGCTCGGGCGCGATGTCAGGGTTGAGCGCCTTGGCGGCAGCCGCGGGGCTGAGCGCGGGCAGCGCACCGCCGAAGCGGGTCACCTTGGCGGGGGCCTCGGCCTGCTGCGGCTGCGGGGCGAGACTCAGCTCACCGATGTTGTCCCACAGGGTCTTGGCGGGGCAGGAGCCGTCCTTCGCGCCGGGGAGGTTCATGGAGACGCTCATCACCATGCCCGCAAAGACGGCGGCCACAACGGTGCCGCCCACGGCGGGCAGCCAAGAGGCGGGGGAGTGCTCCTCCGCCTTGATGTCGAGCATCATGATGACGAAGACGAAGAGCACCAGAATGGCACCGGCGTAGATGATGATTTGGATGATGCCGAGGAACTGGGCGCCGAGACCGAAGAGGATGGCGGATACCAGACCGAAGCAGAGGGCCATGTTCATCGCGGAGGTTACGGGGTTGCGGAAGGCGACGACGCCCACCGCGCACAGCAGGGCCAGTGCGGCAAACACGTAGAAGATAATCTGACAGAGAGCGGATTCAAACATAATCGTATCTTATTTGTATTGGTTCCACTTGTTGACGAGGCCCTTGCGGGTGCCGCCGAGGCGGTAGAGGGTTTCCTTGTTGCGGACGGCGTCCTTGCGGTCCTGCGGGGTGATGAGGTACTCCTTGGAGAGGAAGATGGCCTGCTCGGGGCAGACTTCCTGACACATGCCGCAGTAGATGCAGCGCAGCATGTCGATTTCGAACTCCGCGGGGGCCTTCTCCTGCTTGGCGCAGGAGCTGTTTTCATCCACGCTGCCGGGGGTCACCTTGATGGCGCGGGCGGGGCAGATGAACTCGCAGAGCTGGCAGGAGACGCAGCGCTCGCGGCCGTCTTCGCCGCGCACCAGCGTGGGCGCGCCGCGGTAGTATTCGGGCAGGCGGGCGTCCCAGCGTTCCTCAGGGAACTGCATGCAGACGCCGACGCCTTCCTTGGAGAAATCGCCCTTGCCGCGGCTCTTGCCCACCAGCGAGAGCGCCAGGTGCTTGAAGGTGATGCCCAGGCCCTTCACCAGCTCCACCACGTAGAGGCGGTCAAGCAGGCTGAACTTGGGGCGTTTGACGGAAATGTATGCCATAGTCGGAAAGTGTGTGTATTACTGGATGAAGTACATGACGGCGGCGGCGAGGAAGATGTTGGCCACAGCCAGCTCGAGGAACACGAGCCAACCGAGCTTCATCACCTGGTCCCAACGGAAGCGGGGCAGCGTCCAACGCACCCACACGAAGAAGAAGATGAAAGCGAGCAGCTTGATGAGGAACATGCAGAACTGCGCGGTGACGGCCCACCACGGACCGCAGTGCGCGGCCACCCAAGCGTCCGCGCCGAAGCCGATGCTCCAGCCGCCGAGGAAGAGGGTGACGACGATGGCGGAGCCGATGACCATGGCGGCGTATTCGCCCATGAAGAAGGAAGCGAACTTCATGGAGGAGTACTCTGTGTGGTAACCGCCCACGAGGTCGGTTTCACACTCGGCCATATCGAAGGGCGTGCGGTTGGCCTCCGCGAACACGCAGGTCACGAAGATGAGGAAGCTCAGCGCCAGCGGGGCAAGCATGGCCCAGCGCTGCAGGGAGAGACCCTCGCCCCAGAGGGGCAGCAGCGTCCAGCCGTTGTCCGCCTGGAACTGCACGATTTCCTGCAGGTTCAGGGTGCCGAACATCATGAGCAGCGGGATGACGGACAGGCCCATGGACACCTCGTAGGAGATGAGCTGAGCCGTGGCGCGCAGACCGCCGAGGAAGGGGAACTTGGAGTTGGAGGACCAACCCGCGAGCGTCAGACCGTACACGGAGAGGCCGGAGACGGCGAAAATCCACAGCGGGCCGATGCCGAGGTTCGCCACGCACATGGAGATGGTGCCGTAGGCTGTCTCCACGCTGCTGGCGAAGGGAATGACGGCGGCAGCCACCATGGGCGGGCCGAGCACCAGCATGGGCGCCACGATGAAGTAGGCCTTGCGGACGTAGGAGGGCGTGAACTCCTGCTTGAGGAAGAGTTTACCGCCGTCCAGACAGGGCTGAATGAGGCCGAAGGTGGGGATTTCGCGGTCGAAGCGCAGCCAGGTGCAGAGCTTGGCAATCCAAGAGGTCTCGGGGATGCCGAAGAAGTGCAGCACGTCCTTGAGGGGCTGCTTCTGCTTGCTGCCGAAGCGCTCCAGCAGGAACAGGGGCAGACCGGCGCGGTTGGGGCCGGGGCGGTCCTGAATCCAGCCGGCAACGCGGCGTTCAATCCACACGGAGAGCACCACGAATGCCAGAATGACGGCAAACATGAGCACCAGCTTGAGGATGGTGGCGATGAGGTAGAACCAGATGGGGTTGCTCATCAGGTCGTTCCACCAGTTGCAAATACAGGTCATATCAGTGTTCGTTGTGTGGTTGAGGGTTACTTCTTAGCCTTTTCGCGCTCGATGAGGGGGATGGTGACACCCGTCTCGATGATGGCCTTGCCTTCGTTGCCGATGTTGCCCCAGGTGAGGCCGTGCATCGGCTCGAACTCGAGGGCCATTTGCTCCAGCACCGCCATGGGGCTGGGGCAGGCGATGACGTTCACGCAGTCGCAGCCGAGGCTCTGGGAGATGGAGCGGTAGATGTCCCAATCGGAGCGGGCCTCGCCCATGGGCTCGATGGCCTTGTTGAGGCGCTGGATGCGGCCCGCCACGTTAATCATGGTGCCGTATTTCTCCGCGAAGGTCACACCGGGCAGCACGACATCGGCGGCCTTGGTGGTGGCGTTTTCGCTGTGGGAAACGCAGAGCAGGTAATCGAGACCGGCAAGGTCCTCGGCCGTGAAGCCGGCTTCCTCGCTCGTGAGGTCCTCGCCCAGGGCGATGAGGAAGCGGATGCTGCCGTTGCGCACGCCGTTGCGGATGGTGCGCAGGCCCTTACCTTCCTTGCCGAGGATGAGCTTGGCGCCCGTGCTGTTCGGGTTGCGGTCGGCGGAGACGAGCAGGTCATCGGCCTCGCCCGTGCGGGGCACGATGTCGAGCTTGGTGATGCCGAGCTGCTTGGCGAGTGCGCGCACCATGTAGAGCTCTTCGTTCGTCATGCGGGCGCTGGCAATCATGGCTACCTCGGTGGGTGCGCACTTGTGCAGCTGCTCGGTCACGAGGCCGATGGTGGCATCCCACGTGGAGGGGCGCTGGTCGGCCCCCGCGTCTGTGCGGACGAGCGGGGTGGTGAGGCGCGCCGGGGCGTTGATGTACTTGTACGCAAGGCGCGCGTCATCGGGCATCCAGCAGCTGTTCACCTCGTCGTTCTGGCGCGGGGTGATGCGGTAGACCTGTTGCTCGCGGGTCCAGATGTTGATGTTGGTGCCCGTGCCGTTGGTCACGTCGATGGTGGGCGTGCTCTTGAGGAACCACACGCGCATCTTGAAGCGGAAGTCCTTGCTCGTCATGGCGCCCACGGGGCAGATGTCCACAACGTTCATGGAGTAGTTGCTGTCAAGCTCCGTGCCGGGATAGCAGGCAATGGCGTTGTGCGTGCCGCGGCCGACCACCCCCAGCACTTCCTCGCCCACGATTTCCTTCATGAAGCGGACGCAGCGGCGGCAGAGCACGCAGCGTTCCTGGTCGAGGTTGACGCGGGGCCCGATGGAGAGGTTCTTGCCCTTCTTGGTCTTGGATTCCGTGAAGCGGTGTGTGCCGCGACCGTAGTCGGCGGTGTACTCCTGGAGCTTGCATTCACCGGCTTGGTCGCAGATGGGGCAGTCCAGCGGGTGGTTGCTCAGCAGGAACTCCAGCACGCCGCGGCGGGCTTCGGAGGTCAGCTTGCTGTCCGTGCGGATACCCATGTTTTCCGCCACGGTGTTGGCGCAGGCGATGACGGCGCGGGGCATCCAGCTGATGGTCTGGTAGCCGTCTTCATTGTACTGCGGGGTGGCACCGGGGGCCAGGCGCGGGGGCATGCCCTGCTCCACGAGGCACATGCGGCAGGAGCCGGCCACGGAGAGCTTGGGGTGGTAGCAGAAGCAGGGAACGTGCGCGCCCACGGAGTTGCAGGCGTCCGCAATGCGGGTTCCCTTGGGGAAACGGTACCATTTGCCGTTGATTTGGACGTTCACCTTGCCTTCGGCGGCAGCGGCGTCCTTCGGCAGCATAGAGGGTTCTGTGCTCATGTCGGAAAAGGGGTGTATTAGTCTTCGCGGGTCAGGAACTTGCGGGCCTCGGCCGCCTCGGGAGAGTGCGGTTTTTCCGCGTTGATGGGTTTGGTGAGAGCGAGGAACTCGTCACGGAACTTGGTGGTGAAGGCCTGCGTGGGCCAAGAGCAGGCCTCGCCGAAGGCGCAGACCGTGCGGCCGCAGATGTTGTCCGCCACGGACTTGAGCAGGTCGACATCCTCAGGCGCGCCCTTGCCCTCGCAAATGCGGGTGGAGAGCTTGAGCATCCACGGGTTGCCTTCGCGGCAGGGGGAGCACTGGCCGCAGGATTCCCACGCAAAGAAGCGGTTGAGGTTGTTGAGCATCTTGGGCATGCTGCGGGTGTCGTCCATGACGATGACGCCGCCGGAGCCGCTCATGGAGCCGTGCTGGGCGATGGAGTCGAGGTCCATCGGCACGTCGAAAATCGTCATCTTGCGCACGGAGCCGTCGGGGTTGCGGCCCTTCAGCACCTCGTCGCAGCGCATGACCTTGGCGGAGGCACCGCCGGGGATGATGGCCTTGAAAGAACGCCCCTTCTTGGGACCGCCGCAGATGTCGTAGAGCAGCTCGCCGTAGGTGATGGAGCCGCTGATGATTTCGTACACGCCGGGGCGTTTCACGTCACCGGACACGCCGATGATGCGCGTGCCGGGGGAGCGCTGCGCGCCCTCCGCGGCGTAGGCCTCGCCGCCGCGCATCATGACCTGACGCACCTGGCAGAGGGACTCCACGTTGTTGACGATGGTGGGGCAGCCGTACAGACCGATGGCCGCGGGGAAGAAGGGGGGCTTGATGCGGGGGTAGGGGCGCACACCCTCGATGGAGTTGATGAGGCCCGTTTCCTCACCGCAGATGTAGGCGCCCGCACCGCGGTGCAGCACAATCTTGAGGTCGAAGCCCTTGCCGAGAATGTTCTCGCCGAGGAACCCGGCCTTCTCGGCCTCCTTGATGGCCTTCTGCACAATCTGCGCCGCCTCGGGGAACTCTTCGCGCATGTAGATGACGGCGAAGTGAGCCTGAACGGCGTAGCAGGCGATAATCATGCCCTCGAGCAGCTGGTGCGGGTCCTGGTGCACGATGAAGCGGTCCTTGAAGGTGCCGGGTTCGGATTCATCGCAGTTGCAGACGAGGTAGACGGGCTTGGTGTTGCCGCGGGGGATGAAGGTCCATTTCACACCCGTGGGGAAACCGGCGCCGCCGCGGCCGCGCAGGCCGCTCTTCTTCACCTCGGCAATGACGTCGGCGGGTTCCATCTCCATGACCTTCTTGAGGGTCTCATAGCCCCCGTCCTTCATGAAGCACTTGATGGAGGGGGTGTAGCCCTCGCGGTTGATGTTGCGGAAAATGCGGCGCGTCTCCTTGGGATGCGGTTCCTTTCCGGGCAGGTAAGTGATGTCGCTCATGGTTCGCAAGGGGTTCAGGCGTTAATGGTGTTCTTCTTGAGGAAGGTGATGAGCTTGTCGGCCTTGGCGGGCGTCATCTCCTGGTGCAGGGCATCGTTCACCATCACATTGGGGCCGAAGCCGCAGTTGGCGAGGCATTCCACCGCCTCGATGGAGAACATGCCGTCCTCGGAGATGCCCATGGGCTCCTCATCCGTGAGGGAGGCGGGGTCCACGCCGATTTTCTTGCAGATGTGGGCCAGCAGCTCTTCGCCGCCGCCCATGGCACAGGCAATCGTGCGGCACACGCGGAAGTGGAACTTGCCCGGGCACTTGCGGTGGATGCCGGGGTAGAAGGTCACGATGCCCGCCACGTGGATGGGCGTGCTCTTGCACATCTCGGCAATCCAGGGCATGGATTCGGGGCAGATGTAGCCGAACTTCTCCTGAATCATGTGGATGATGGGCAGCACGGCGGACTGTTCCTTGCCTTCGGGGTACTGAGCCACGAGAGCCTGCGCTTCCTTAACGAGCGCAGGTGTCACCTTGAACTTCGGGAAGTATTGCTCGCCCGGAGAGGGGATGGGAGCCGAGACGGCTTCAATCGCATTGGGGGTTTCAGACATGAGAGATGGGAGTTTCGGTTAAAGTTAGCGGTCGCATTCGCCCTGCACGAAGTCGAAGGAGCCGAGGATGGCGCCGATATCGGAGACAAGGTGGCCGGGCAGCAGCTCGGGCAGGATGGAAAGCGTGCAGTAGGAGGGGCTGCGCATCTTCAGGCGGTTGGCAATGCCGCCGCCCTTGGAATCGAGGAAGAAGCCCAGCTCGCCCTTGGGGTTCTCTGCGGCGAAGTAGACCTGACCCGCAGGGGCGTTCACGCACTGCGTGGACACCATGAACTGGCGGATGAGCTCTTCCATGCCCATCATCGCGGCTTCCTTGGGGGGCAGGATACCCTTGTCCTGCTGCACCCAGATGGGGCCGCTCGGCAGCTTGGCGATGACCTGGCGGATGATGCGGACGGACTGGCGGATTTCCTCCATGCGCACCTGGAATCGGGCGTAGCAGTCACCCTCCGTGGCCACGGGGACGTCGAACTCATAGTTCTCGTAGCCGAGGTAGGGGTTGGTCTTGCGGAGGTCGCGGTTCACGCCGCTGGCGCGCAGGTTGTTGCCCGTCATGCCGTTTTGCAGGGCCATCTCCTTGGTGATGACACCCACGCCCACGAGACGATCGATGAACACCTTGTTGTGCAGCAGCAGCTTCTCCATCTCGTCCACGGTCTTGAGCGCGTGGTCGCAGAAATCGAGAATCTGTTTTTCGATGCCCTTGGGCAGGTCGCGCGTCATGCCGCCGATGCGGGTGTAGCTGGAGGTGAAGCGGGCGCCGCAAATCTGTTCGTAGAGGTTATGCACGCGCTCCTTTTCCTCGAACGCGTAGAGGAAGGCGGTCATGGCGCCCGTGTCCATGGCGAACACGCCCGTGCCGAGGAAACAGGAGGAAATGCGGGAAAGCTCGCAGCAGAGCACGCGGATGGCCTGACCGCGCTCGGGCAGCTCCCAGCCGAGCAGTTTTTCCACCGCGCAGGCATAGGCGATGTTGTTGCTCATGGGGGCGAGGTAGTCCATGCGGTCCGTGTAGGTCACGAACTGGTTGTAGTGGCAGTTCTCCGCGATTTTTTCCATGCCGCGGTGCAGGTAGCCGATGATGGGGTCGCAGGACACAATCTCCTCACCGTCAATCACTAACTTCAGGCGGAGAACGCCGTGCGTAGCGGGGTGGGAGGGACCCACGTTGAGGGTCACCAGCTCGCCGTGATCATCCGCATCATTGGTCAGATAATCCGCTGCAGCCGTTGCAGCATCAGGCACTTGTAAGATTTTTGTCGTGTTCATAAGCAGAGAATACGGGGCCACCTGCGGCCACTATTGCGCGGGACTATTAAACACCGAAAGGCCCGCCGTTACAAGCCTAAAGTGCCCTCCGCGCAAAGAAAAACGGTCTGACACTCGCGTCAGACCGTTTTCTTTAACTTTGCGGCGGCAGCCGCACTCTATTCAATGATTTGTACTTCGTCCTTTGTACATTGTACTTACATCTTTTCCCGCTTCAGCAGAAGGCGGGCGGCGAGCATGGGGCCGGCAAAGACGAGCAGCACCAGCAGGGGGATGAAAAGGTAGAGATAGAGGCGCAGGTAGAGGCGGCAATCCGCGTCGCCCGAGTCGGCGCCGCGGGTCCACCAGCGGTAGGCTTCCGTGGGGCTCCAGTCCACCCCCGAGGCGGGGATGAGGTGCAGCAGCCCGCGGCGGGCCATGGCGGCATCCAGCCCGCGGTCGGAGGCGGAGATGATGTAGCTGTCCGCCAAGTCGCGCTCGCCGATGGCGGCGTAGTGGCGCGCCAACTCCCATGCGGCGAAGGGGGATTGCTGCACATCTGCCGCGCGTTGCAGGTATTGCAGGCCTGTGGCCTCGTCCTTTTCGCAGCCGCGGCCCTCCAGCAGCATGACGCCTGCCTTCACGGGGGCGTGTTCGTGGCCCGCGGCGGCGGCTTCGGAGAAGAGGCGGAAGGCGTCCGCATCCTTGCCGGCCTCCTCCAGCTGCCACGCGCGGTGGTAGAGAGCGGCGGGCACCCCGGCGTCAGCGGCCTGTTGCAGGTAGCGCTCGGCCGTTGCGTTGTCCTGCTCCATGCCCTTGCCCTCATAGGCGGCGGTGGCTACATAGTAGGCCATCTGCGGGTCCTGCCCCTTGTCGGCCAACAGGCGGGCGCAGAGCAGGGCGGTTTCGTCGTCCCCTTGCTCTGCGGCATATTTGAAGAGCTGGTAGGCGGCGGGCAGGTGCTCCTCCCCCACCATGCTGCGGAGAAGGGCATCGGGCTGCTCGGGTTTCTCCGTGCCCACGCCGCGCAGTTCCATGTAGCCCTGCCAGTAGCGGGCATCCTTGTCGCCGCTCTCGGCGCGTTGGCGGAACAGCCCGTATGCGCGGGCGTAGGCCACCTTGGCATCGGCCTCGTTGTTCTGCTGCATCAGCATCTCGCCGAGCATGTAGGCGGAGGGCGCATCGCCCTGCGCGCTGGCGCGGCTCAGCCATGCGGCGGCCTGAACGGGGTCCGGGGTGATACAGGCATCGCCCGCCAGATAGGCGCGCCCGAGGTTGGACATGGCGGCCACATCTCCTTGCTCGGCTCGCCCGCGGAGGGTGCCGAGGAACTTTTGCGCCCATGCCTGTGCCTGCTCCTGCTTGCCGGCAAAGCCGTAGTGCAGGTAAACTTGGCGCATGGCGGCGAGGTCGCCCTCATCGGCGCTGTCCTTCATCGGGGCCAGCATGCCCTCCAACTTCAAATCATCGGAGTCGTAGGCGGGTTCCGCAGCGGAGGCCGCCCCCAGCAGGAGCGCGGCGGACAGGGAAAGGAGGATGTGTTTCATGACGGGAGAGGAAAAAAGACCCCGGCATTGACGGGAGCCAAGGCCGGGGAAAGAGGGAAGGGGTGATTTAATAATCGCGCCCGCGGCCGAAGGAGCGTCCGCCGCCGTTGCCGCCGCGGCGGAACCCGCCGTTGGGGCGCCCGCCGCCGAAGCCGCGCTTCTCGCCGAAGGAACGGCGCTCACCGAAGGATTTTCTGCCTTCGCCGTCACCGAAGGAGCGACGCTCGCCGAAGGGTTTGCGGTCCCCGAAGGACTTGCGCTCACCGAAGGGTTTGCGCTCTCCATCGCCGAAGGAGCGGCGCTCAACGAAGGGCTTGCGCTCGCGGTCACCGAAGGAGCGGCGCTCACCGAAGGGCTTGCGCTCACCATCACCGAAGGAACGGCGCTCACCGAAGGGCTTGCGCTCGCGGTCACCGAAGGAACGGCGCTCACCGAAAGGCTTACGCTCGCGGTCGCCGAAGGAACGGCGCTCGCCGAAAGGCTTACGCTCGCGGTCACCGAAGCTGCGCTTCTCTCCGAAGGGCTTGCGGTCGCCGAAAGATTTTCTGCCTTCTCCGAAGCTGCGCTTCTCGCCGTAGGCCTCGCGGGCGGCGCGGGGGGCCTTGCCGAAGGGGCGGCGGGTGTTCTCGCGCTCGGGTTCAAAGGACTCGCCGTCCGTGAACTTGGTGGAGACGCCCAGCGCTTCCTCCTCTGTCTCGAAGTCGGCGGGGTTAAAGACGTAGTTGTCGTCATCGTCCTCCTCCGCGGGCTTGGCGCTGTTGGTCTGCTTCTTGCGGAACACCTGCTTGGCGCCCACAAGGCCCTTGCGGGGGCGGGGGTTGACGGTTGCCTCGGCAATTTGCTCGGGCGTCAGGAGGGCGCAGTGGCCGGGTTCCAAATCGCCGCCCCACAGGGAGCCGATGCGCACGCGCACCAGCTTGCGGACGCGCAGGCCGAGACAGGCGAACATCTGGCGCACCTGACGCTTCAGTCCCTGCTCCAGCACGATGCACGCGCGGCGGGCGGAGAGGCGGGAGACGAACTTCGCCTTGGCCTGACCCTCGGGGATACGCACGCCCTTGAGCATCTGGAAGAGCACGCTGCTGTCAAAGGCTTGGTCGAGCGTCACCCAGTATTCCTTCTCGATGCCGCCGCTGGGGTGCCCCAGCTGCTGGCTGAGCACGCCGTTGTTGGTGAAAAGAATCAGCCCCTCGCTGTCCGCATCGAGTCGGCCGACATAGTTGGCGTAGCGGTACTTGGGGGGCAGCAGGTCGTACACCGTGCCCGCGGCGCCCTGTGCCTCGCGGCTGCACACGAAACCGCGCGGCTTGTTGAGCAGCAGCACGATTTCCTCCTTGGGCGTGGCGTGGCGGCCGTCCACCTTCACAAAATCCGTGGGAAGCACGCGCAGACCGGGGGTGTCCACCACCTTGCCGTTCACCTCCACTCGGCCTTCCTCGATGAGGCGATCCGCCGCGCGGCGGGACTCGTAGCCGCAGGAGGCCAGAAACTTGTTGAGACGCACGCTGCCTTCCGGCGCGGCGGGATAGCTGTTGTCCTCAGCCATAATCAGAGAATCAAAAAAGCGTTTAAGAAAAAAGCCTCCCGGTTGTGTGACCGAGAGGCTCCGCAAAAATTGTTGTGTTACCCTCAGTGGGTCACATCAGGACTCGAACTTGGTCTTGGGCAGGCCGATGGGGCTCTGACCGTCCTTCCACTGGCCGCGCTCCTTCATGAGCTTGACACGTTCGAAACGCTTGAGGACGGAACGCTTGCCGCCAACGGTACCGGTAGCCTTGAGGGTGGAGTGCTTGGACATAGTGTGTGTATTTGGTAAAGGTTAATTCCGCATCCCTGCGGAGAAGTGGTCAGCTCTTATACTCTCATTCCGCCGAAAAGGCAAGAGAAATTTCTGTCTTTTTTCGTCAGATGGGTCTTTTTCTGTCGCGCCGCCTGTCTGTCGCTCAACAAAAAGACACCCGCTCGGTGAGGAGCGGGTGTCGAAAATGAGCTGTCGCGCAGATTTAGTGGCGACGGCGGCGGGCAGCCAGACCGGCGAGCGCAAGAAGGCTCAGCGTAGCCGTGGCGGGCTCGGGGGCCAGTCCGCGCATCTGGGCCTCGGACAGCACGCCGTTGAACAGGGCGATGGTAGCCGTGCCGGTCTGAGCGGAGTCGCCCCCGTTCCAGTTACCCACATGATAAGCGGTGATATCGCCGGTTGCCATGTTGCCCTGCGTGCAGAGCTTCACCAGCGAGCGATCATCGTCATTCAAGAGGGTGTACAGGGCGGTTTCACCGTTCAGAGTCGTCATGAAGTACACGAGGGTGTCGTCCTTGTGGGTGTTGTTCTTGGCGGTGTTGTTGATAAAGGCGGCGACGTAATCCTCCGTCTTAATCGTTTGCACTTGGTTGTTGTAGAGGTTGGTGATGCCGCTGTTGGAACCGCTGGTGCTGAACAGAGAGGCATGGTGAATGTTGCCGCGGTAGCCGATGGTGGCGGCGGAATTGGCGTAGGCCGAGCCGTCATCCGTGCCGATCCAGAACATGGGGGAGTTGCTGATGCCGGTCCAGTTGACCGTAAGCATGACGGTCACGCCCGTGGTCGTGTTCAGGCCCAGCGTGTTGTCGATGGAGGCGTACATCGTCTGGGAGAGATCCACGTCCGTGAGGGTGAGCACGGGCTGGGGCGTAACCACATCGGCAGAGGCCAGACCGACCAGAGCCATCATCGTGATAAGAGTCTTTTTCATTGTTGTTTATGGTTGTTTGTCGTTGAGTCGGACGGATGCACATACGACTCGTACGCTGCTGTATATAACACCTGTCCGCGCGTATTGTAATCTTTCTTCTTTTGCGCTTCAAGATAAAAATGATAACCCACTGAAAAAAATGCTGCGGGCGGGGCGTACGCTCATAAGGCTGAGATGGGCAGGGCAAGGTGTCCGTCCCCGAGCGGGAGCGGGGAGGTGATGGGACAGAACACGATGCCCTTGCCGAGTTCTCGCTGCCCGAGAGGGATGGCGCGCATGCCTTTCAGGTCGCTGAGCTGCGGGTTGAGACTGCGCTTGACCTCGATGGGGTAGAGCGTGCGCCCTTGCTCCAGCAGGATGTCCACCTCCGCGCCGTTGCTCTCGCGGAAAAAGTGCAGCCGCGGTTCCTGTCCGTGGTTGAGGAAGCGGCGGGTGAGTTGCCCGAATACCCAGCTCTCCAGAATATGGCCGCTGAGGCGGCGGTCATGCATCAGCTCCTGCGGCGTGTGAATATCCGCCAGCCATGTGCAGAATCCCGTGTCCGTGAAATGCAGCACGGGGGATTTGGTAAGGCGCTTACTCGTGGTGGTGCTGTAGGGGCGGAGCAGGGTGATGATGCCCGAGGTTTCCAGAATGCTGATCCAGCGTTTGACCGTGGGCATGGAAACACCCGCATCCCGGGCAAGGTCGCTGTACACCAGCTGTTGCCCCGTCAGCTGCGCTGCTGCGCGCATCATGTCTTGGAACGCGCCCTTGTCCCCCACCTGTGTCAGCGCGGTGACATCGCGCTCGATGTAGGTTTGCAGGTAGGAGCTGAAAAACATCTTCCGCGGCATGGCCGGGTTGCAGCAAAGCTCAGGATAGCCGCCGCGCAGGATGCGTGCGTACAGCGTTTCGAGCGAACATATCGGCGCGTCCTGCATGATGTCCGTCGGGCGCTTGGGGTCAAAGACGGGTACGCCCTCGCCCTGGCCCTCCGCCTCGCGTTGGGAGAGCGTTTGCAGTTCCACCACGCCGATGCGCCCGGCAAGGCTTTCCGTCACGCCTTTCATGAGCAGAAAGCGCTGCGAGCCGGTCAGAAAGTACATGCCGGGGCGGCGGTCGGCATCCACGCGCGCTTTGATGGCGCGCATGAGTTCCGGCGCATATTGAATCTCATCGATGCAGAGCGGGCATCCGTGCATTTCCAGAAACAGCGCAGGGTCCCGCCGCGCGGCGTTGGCTACCGCAAAATCATCCAACGAAACATAGTCGGCAAACAGCCCTGCCTCCCGCAGCCGTTGCAGCAGGGTCGATTTGCCCACCTGTCGCGCGCCTGTCAGCAGTACGCAGGGGAACGCCGCTGCCGCAGTTGTCAGCGTGTCGTGCAGGGTGCGTTCGCGGTAGAGCGTCGTGTTCATGCCCCCAGCATAGCGCCGAGCTAAGGGTATTGTCAATGCTTTTTATGCAATTTTAACGCGCCGTGTTAAAATTGCATGATGTGTTGTGTTAAATTTGCATAAAAGGTTACAAAGGCGCGTCAAAGGGGGATTTGTAGATTTACTATGTACTAGGTACTAGGTGCTATTTTTGAATAGAGTGCGGCTGTCGCCGCAAGGATGGGAAACCCGTTCTGAC
>JAKSOV010000028.1 GCA_024405415.1 Akkermansia sp. | reverse complement strand
GCCGCACTCTATTCAAAAATAGTACATAGTACCTAGTACATAGTAAATCTACAAGTCCTCATTTGTTGCTCCCGCTGTGTTAATTCTGCCCGCTTCGGCTTTCCTCATTGACCCGCGGGGGCTTTTTTGTTAAGGTATACTGAGCAAGTTTCTGACTATGAGACAAAAGATTTTCGATTTAACCGAACAGGCGCCGGGGCTGTGCAAGCTCCTGCCCAAGTGCCTCATCAATGCCATAGAAAATTGGCTGGGCTTCACGGAGTTCAATGCGGGCCACAGCGCCGTGGAGGACGAGTGGGAGGCGGGCAGCGAGGAGAATTTCTTCTCACTCGCCTGCAAGCATCTGCCCCTGCGCTATGAGTTGGAGGGGCTGGACAACATCCCGAAGGAGGGACCCGTCGTCATCGTTTCCAACCACCCGCACGGCATGTCGGACGGTCTCATGTTCGGCGATGTGGCGCTCAAAGCCCGCAGCGATGTCAAAATCATCGTCAACGAGTGGCTGAACTATGTGCGCGGCATGCGCCCCTACACCATTCAGGTGGATGTGTACGGCGGCGACAAGGCCAAGGCGGCCAACATGCGCGGCATGCGAGAGGCCATCAAATGGCTGCGCGAGGGACACTGTCTGCTCGTGTTCCCCAGCGGTTCCGCCGCCACCTTCTCCCTGCGCGACGCCCGCGTGATTGAGGACCCGTGGCAGGAGAACATCGCCGCGCTCGCCCGCAAGACGGGGGCCACCGTGGTGCCGATGAACATCTCGGGCCGCACGAGCCGCTTCTTCCAGATGGTGAGCATGGTGGCCAAGGGCGCGCGCTCCATGTTCCTGCCGCGCGAAATCAAGCGCGATATCCGCACCGTGCACACCATCCGCCTCGGCAAGCCCATCACGCCGACGACGATGGCCCTGCTGCCGGACAACACGTCGCTGAGCAACTACCTGCGCCTTGCCTCCTGCATGCTGCGCTACCCGCTCGTGTCCACGGCGGTGACCTCCGCCCCGCGCGACATGCAGCCCATTGCAGAGCCGGAGTCCCCCGAGGTGCTGCAAGCGGAGCTGGACAAGTGCGAGGAGGACATCTGCTACGTCAACGAGCGCGCGGGGCTGACGGTCTACGCCCTCACGGCGGAGAAGATTCCCCACCTCATCAACGAAATCGGCGTGCAGCGCGAAATCACCTTCCGCGCCGTGGGCGAAGGCTCCGGCCTGCCCCGCGACCTCGATGCCTACGACAAGCACTATGTGCAGCTCATCATGTGGGACACGAAGAACAAGCGCCTCGCGGGCGCCTATCGCATCGGCCGCACGGATGACATTATGCGCGAGCACGGCCGCAAGGGCATCTACAACTCCCTCTTCTTCCACCTGCGCCACCAGTTCACCAACGCGGTGGACAACGGGCTGGAGATGGGCCGCGCCTTCATCACCGCGCCCTACCAGCGCGCCGCAGCCTCACTCGATACGCTCTGGATGGGCATCGGCCGCTATCTCAACAAGCACCCCGAGTACCGCTATCTGTACGGCAACGTGACGGTGTCGCAGGACTACACGCCCGCCTCCCGCTCGCTGATGCTCTCCTACCTGCGCGCGCACGCCATGGAGGCCAAGCTCAAGAAGTATGTGATTGCCTACGAGCCGCCGCCCGCGCTGGAAATCGGCCTCCGCAGCCAGGACCGCCGCCTCGTCCCCACCGCGCTCTGCGACCTCGCCCTCATGAACACGATGGTCTGCGCGCTGGAGCCGGACGGCAAGGGCATTCCCGTGCTGCTGCGCCAGTATCTCCGCATGGGCGGCAAGATGGTCTCCTTCAACGTGGACCCTGAGTTCGGCAACACGCTGGATTGTCTCGTGCTGGTGGACCTCGCCAACGCCCCCGAGCGCATCATGAAGCGCTACCGAGGACTGTAAGGGAATTACAAATTGTCAAAATTCGCGCGGTGTCGCCGCGGGAATAAGGAAAGCGGGCTGGCGACGGAGCGTCAGCCCGCTTTTTTCGGCTTTCCGAAATAATTGCCTTGCTTTTCTTGCGGGGCTTTGCTAGGATGTCTCGGCTCAACATATAGGGATGAAAGCGATTCTTGCACTAGAAGACGGAACGATTTTCGAGGGTACCTCCTTCGGCGCCACGGGCACGGTGACGGGTGAAGCCTGCTTCAACACGTCCATGACCGGCTACCAAGAGGTGCTCACCGACCCCTCCTACCGCGGTCAGATTGTCACGATGACCTACCCGCTCATCGGCAACTACGGCGTCTGCGAGGCGGATAACGAGAGCGCTCACCCGCAGGTGCGCGGTTTCGCCGTGGAGGAAGTGGCCCGCCTGCACTCCAACTGGCGTGCGGAAGAAGCGCTCCCTGCATGGATGGAGCGCCACGGCATCCCCGGCATTGAGGGCATCGACACCCGTAAGCTCACCAAGCTGCTCCGCACGAAGGGAGCCCAGCGAGCCTGCCTCACCACGGAGCTGAGCGCCGAGGAGGCCGTTGCCGCCGCGCAGGCGTCCGCCCCCATGTCCGGCAGCGATTTCGTGACGGAAGTCTCCACCCCCGACACCTACCATTGGGAGGACGAAAGCCGCGACTGGAAGCTCCCCAACAAGACCACGGGCGACCTGAGCAACTACGCCGAGCTGCCCCCCGTGCGCTACCGCATCGTCGCCTATGACTTCGGCATCAAGCGCAACATCCTGCGCTGCCTGCGCCGCGACGGCTTCGACGTGACCGTGGTGAACGCCTACACCCCCGCGGAAGAGGTGCTGGCCATGAACCCGGACGGCATCTTCCTCTCCAACGGCCCCGGCGACCCCTCCGCCCTGCCCCGCATCCATGCCGAGCTGAAAAAGCTGCTCGGCAAGCTGCCCATCTTCGGCATCTGCCTCGGCCACCAGCTGCTCGGCCATGCCTTCGGCGGCAAGACCTTCAAGCTCAAGTTCGGCCACCGCGGCGGCAACCAGCCCGTGAAGGACCTCCGCACGGGCAAGGTCGCCATCACCTCCCAGAACCACGGCTTCGCGGTGGACCCCGATTCCCTGCCCGCCGATGTGGAAGTGACGCACATCAACCTCAATGACGGCACGGTGGAGGGTATCCGCCACACCACGCTGCCCATCTTCTGCGTGCAGTACCACCCCGAGGCCGCCCCCGGCCCGAAGGATGCCACCTATTTCTTCGGTGAATTCATCGGCCTGATTGAGGACTTTAAGGCCGGCAAGTACAGCAAGTAACAAACCTTTTTAATTAAGCATACCATGAATACACTCGTCATCGGTTCCCAATGGGGTGATGAAGGCAAGGGCAAGGTCATCGACTTCCTGACCGAAACCGCCGACTACGTTGTCCGCAGCCAAGGCGGCAGCAACGCGGGTCACACCGTCATCGCTCATGGCCAGAAGTACGTGCTTCACCTCGTGCCCAGCGGCATTCTGTGGCCGGGCAAGGTGAACGTCATCGGCAACGGTGTCGTTATCAACCCCACCTCTCTGGTGGAGGAAATGACCTATCTCCGCAACCTCGGCGTGTCCATCACGCCCGAGAATCTGCTCATCTCCGACCGCGCCCACGTGGTGCTGCCCATCCACAAGGAGATTGACGCCGCGCAGGAGGAAGCCCTCGGCGACCAGAAAATCGGCACCACCAAGCAGGGTATCGGCCCGACCTACGCCGACAAGGCCCGCCGCATCGGCATCCGCATGGTGGACTTCATCGACCCCGAGCGTCTGAAGAAGGTGCTGGAGGCCCGCATCAAGACCGCCAACGAGGAGCTGGCCCGCCTCAACTGGCCGAAAGCCGACCCCGCCGTTACGCTCGATGCCGTGATGGCCGCCGCCGATGAGCTGCGCGCCCACATCACCAACACCGTCCCCGTGCTGAACAAGGCCGCCAAGGCCGGCAAGACCATCCTCTTCGAGGGTGCTCAGGGCGCCATGCTCGACATCGACTTCGGCACCTACCCCTTCGTCACCAGCTCCAACACGAGCGCAGGCGGCTGCTGCACGGGTTCCGGCGTGGCCCCCACCCGCATCGACAAGGTCATCGGCGTGTGCAAGGCCTACACCACCCGCGTGGGTGCCGGTCCCTTCGTCACGGAGGATGCCGAGATTGCCGACTACCTGCACGGCCTCGGTCGTGAGTTCGGCGCGACAACGGGTCGCCCCCGCCGCTGCGGCTGGACGGACGGCGTGGTGCTGCGTTTCTCCGCCATGTTCAACGGCTTCGATGAGATGGCCATGACGAACCTCGACGGCCTCGACGACCGCGACACCATCAAGATTTGCACCGCCTACAAGATGGGCGATCAGGTGCTCGAGTACCCCCCTGCTCTCATGGAGGACTGGGACAAGTGCGAGCCCATCTACGAAACGCTGCCCGGCTGGAAGCAGGACACGACCAAGTGCACCTCTTGGGACCAGCTGCCCGAGAACTGCAAGGCTTACGTCAAGCGTTTCGGCGAGGTTGTCGGTTGCCCCGTGGGTTCCGTGGGCGTCGGCCCCGACCGCGAGCAGACCATCGTGGTGCCCCACGACTAAAAATTACAAATTACAAATTACAATTTGTAAGCTTGCGCGGCTGACGCCGCGGTGATTTGAAAAAACGGTCTGACCTGCGGGTCAGACCGTTTTGGGCTACTGGGTCACGATGAAGGCTGTTTTCTTTCTCTGCCGTTTGATTGAGCGTTTGATGCCGCTGCTCATTTTGGGGGTGGCGGCGGTGGCGCTGTGGTGGCCGCAGACAGGGCTGTGGATTGATTCATCGGCCATCAGCCCGCTGCTGGCGCTGGTGATGTTCGGCATGGGCATGAACATGTCGTGGCAGGATGTAGAGCCGGTGCTCCGGCAGCCGCGCAATATATTGGCGGGCTGCGCGGCGCAGTTTCTCATCATGCCCCTGCTGGCATGGGTGCTCGGCAAGGCTTTCGGCCTGGATGCCGCGCTGCTCACGGGCGTGATTCTCGTAGGAGCGTGCCCCGGCGGCACGGCCAGCAACGTGATTACGTTCCTCGCGCGCGGCGATTTAGCCCTTTCGGTGGGCATGACGACCCTCAACACCCTGCTCGCCCCGCTGATGACGCCGCTCATTGCGTGGCTGCTGCTGCGCACGAGCGTGGAGGTGGATGCGCCCGCCATGTTCCGCACGATTGCGCTGGTGGTGCTCGCGCCCGTTGCGCTGGGGCTGTTGCTGCACCGTTTCACGGACAGGCACCCCGCTGTCCGCCAGCTGATGCCCTCCTTCTCCGTGCTGGCGATTGCGGCCATTATTGCGTGCATTGTGGCTCATCAATCCGCGCAGCTGCTCGCCACGGGTGGGGTGATTCTGTTGGTGGTCATCCTGCACAATCTCGGCGGCTTCGCCTGCGGCTACCTGCTGGCGCGGCTCCTGCGTCTCAATACGGCACAGGCGCGTGCGCTCTCCATCGAAGTGGGCATGCAGAACAGCGGTCTTGCCACGGCTCTGGCGCAGAGCGCCTTCCCGACCCTCGCCATGGCCACGGTGCCGGGCGTGCTCTTCTCCGTCTGGCACAATCTCTCCGGCTCCCTGCTGGCGGCATACTTCAGAAGAAAATAGCAGAACGATTGACAAATAGGGATTTGTCGAGCTCTTGCGCGGCGTAGACGCGCACACTTTTAAGGCGTCATTCTGACGGAACGTCAGAATGGCATCGTATACATCTGCGCGCCGGGGCGCGCAAAGGCAGACGATGCTATTCTGACGTTCCGTCAGAATAGCGCCTTAAATTCGGCGCGGCTACGCCGCGCAAGAGCTCGACAAACTGCTCATTTTTCTTTTTCCCCCTGCGCTTTTTTGTCGCGTATGCGACAAAAATATGCTAAAACTATCCGCGTTATGGCAACTCCTCCTTTTGTTTATCAGGAAATGTTCCCCATGGGGGAAGACACGACGAAGTATCGTCTTCTCACCAAGGATTATGTGAGCGTGAGCGAGTTTGAAGGCAAGCCCATGCTCAAGGTTGAGCCCGAGGGTCTGCGTCTGCTCGCGGAGACCGCGTGGCACGATGTGGCTTTCTACCTGCGCCCCGAACATCTGGAGATGGTGAAGGGCATTCTCTCCGACCCCGAGGCCTCCGAAAACGACAAGAGCGTCGCGCTCACCATGCTCCGCAATGCAGAGGTGGCTTCTCTCGGCGTGCTGCCCCTCTGTCAGGACACGGGCACGGCCATCTGCGTGGGCAAGAAGGGCCAGCAGGTGTGGACGGGCTTCAACGATGCGGAGTACATCTCCCGCGGTGCGTACGACTGCTACACCAAGAACAACCTGCGCTACTCCCAGAATGTGGCGCTGGACATGTACAAGGAGGTGAACACGCGCACCAATCTGCCCGCCCAGATTGACCTCTTCGCCACCGATCACGGCATGGAGTACTCCTTCCTCTTCATCGCCAAGGGCGGCGGTTCCGCCAACAAGACCTATCTCTATCAGGAGACGAAGGCTCTGCTTAATCCCGCTTCCCTCAAGAAGTTCATGGTGCAGAAGATGAGCACGCTCGGCACGGCGGCCTGCCCGCCCTACCATGTGGCCTTCGTTGTCGGCGGCACGAGCGCCGAGCTCTGCCTGAAGACGGTCAAGCTGGCCTCCACCAAGTACTACGACTCCCTGCCCACCACGGGCAACGAGCACGGCCGCGCCTTCCGCGACGTGGAGCTGGAGAACGAGCTCAAGAAGGAAGCCGAGAAGCTGGGTCTCGGTGCCCAGTTCGGCGGCAAGTGGTTCGCGCTGGATGTGCGCGTCGTCCGTCTGCCCCGCCACGGTGCTTCCTGCCCCGTCGCACTCGGCGTGTCCTGCTCCGCCGACCGCAACGCCAAGGCAAAAATTACGCCCGAAGGTATCTTTATCGAGGAGCTGGAGTACGACCCCGGCAAGTACATCCCCGCCGAGCTGCGCGAGACGAAGAGCGCGGGTGTCCCCATCGACCTTGACCGCCCGATGAAGGAAGTGCTGGCCGACCTGACGAAGTACCCCGTGAAGACCCGCCTTTCCCTCAGCGGCACCATCATCGTGGGTCGCGATATCGCCCATGCCAAGCTCAAGGAGCTGCTGGATGCGGGCAAGGACCTGCCCCAGTACATTAAGGACCATCCCATCTACTACGCCGGCCCCGCCAAGACGCCTGAGGGTTGCCCCTCCGGTTCCTTCGGTCCCACGACGGCGGGTCGCATGGACCCCTATGTGGAGCTGTTCCAGAGCCACGGCGGCAGCATGATTATGATTGCCAAGGGCAACCGCGCCCAGTGCGTGACGGATTCCTGCAAGCAGTTCGGCGGCTTCTATCTCGGTTCCATCGGCGGTGTCGCGGCGGACCTTGCCAAGAACTGCATCACCTCTATCGAGTGCGTGGAATACCCCGAGCTGGGCATGGAGGCCATCTGGAAGATTACGGTGAAGGATTTCCCGGCCTACATCCTGGTGGATGACAAGGGCAACGACTTCTTCGCCGATATCCGCGCCGGGTGGAGCTGCGGGGCATGCGCGCACTGACGTGCGCACGGAATGACAAATTACAATTTACAAATTACAAATTGGAAGTTAGGCTCGCTTCGCTCGCGGGGGGAAGAACCCAAGGGGGGAGCGAGCCGCTTCTTTTTAACACAGAGCTTTTTTATGAGCGACAAGACCAAGACCTTTTTCAAGCGTTTGTTCAGCACGGTGATTCTGCTTTCGCTGCTGGGCGGGGCGGTGGCGTGGAATAACGTCATCGGCTACGGCGTGCTGCTGTGCCTGTTCTGCAATCTCACCACATGGGAGTGGTTTGTGATGCTGAAGGAGACGCCCGCGTGCCGCAAGCTCGGGCTTGCGATGGGCTTGGTCTACCCGTGGTTGCTCTTTGCTGTCAGCCATGCCACGCAGGCGTACATGACGAGCATCTTTCCGCTCGGTTACCTTGTGTTTTTTGCACTGCTGGCGTTCTTTGTCAATCTCTTCTGCATGGATTACAAGGGGCGCACGGGGCGTGAGGCGTTGGAGTCCATGGGGCTGACGCTGCTGGCCTTCATCTACCCCGTGTGGCTGTTTGCCTTTGCTCTCGGCGCGCTCGGCCATTTCATTTGGCACCTGCTCTGGCTCATTCTCTTCACCAAGATGAGCGATATCTGGGCCTACGTGAGCGGCGTGCTGATGGGCGGGCGATTCTTCTCCCGCAAGTTCAGCCCCACGGTCTCCCCCAAGAAGACGTGGGAGGGCATCATCGGCTCCTTCATCCTGACGCTCACGGCGGGCTGGTTCCTGCTGCAGGCTCTCGTCCCCGAGGTGACGGCCGATGGCCCGACCATTGCGGCGTATCTTCTCTGCGGTGCCGTTCTTTTCGTGCTCTCCGTGGCGGGTGATTTGGCCGGTTCGCTTATCAAGCGCGGTCTGGCGGTGAAGGACAGCGGCTCGTTGCTGCCCGGCATCGGCGGCATTTTCGATTTGATTGACTCCCCCGCCTTCACGGTGTCCTTTGTGATGGCGGCTTGCCCCGTCTTCGGTCTGCTCCTTGCCTTTCTCAAGCACTGATGGACGCGCTCACGCCCATTCCCCTGCTCATCAACCCCAAAGCGGGCAGTCTGTTCCGCTCGGGGCTCAAAGCTTGGCTCGATGACCACCGCGCGGATTTCCGCGTGATTCCCACCAAGAGCGCCGAGGCGCTGACAGCCAAGGCCGCGGAACTGGCAGCCGCAGGAGAATCCATTGTCGCCGTGGCGGGCGGGGACGGCACATTGATGCACGCCGCCAAGGGGCTTGTCGGCACGCCCGGCGCGCTCGGCATCCTGCCCTGCGGCACGATGAATGTTTTTGCCCGCGAGCTGGGCATCGGGTCCCGCCGCTTCGATGTGGCGCTGCAAGCCATGCGCGGCGCGGCGCGGCAGCAGGTGGATATCTTCGCCGTCAACGGGCGCCCCTTCCTCCAGTTGGCGGGCTTCGGGCCGGATGCCGCCATCATCAAGCGCATCACCCCCAAGCTCAAAAAGCACCTCGGCGCAGCGGCGCATGTCGTCACGGCGGTGAAGGTAGCCGTGGAGCGCCATGCGACCATCACTCTCACCCTGCCCGACGGCGAGCAAATCAGCGCCACGCAGGTGATTCTCGGCAACGGCAAACGCTACGGCGGCGAGGCTCACCTCTTTGCCGATGCCCGCTATGATGACGGGCTGCTCGATGTCGCCGCCATCCAGATGGAGAGTGTCGGCATTCTCTACGAGGTCATCAACTACATGGTGCAGAACGGTGCAACGGAGAAGAACACCAACGATTTCACCAAGCTGCGCCAAGTGACGAGCTGCGACATCACGGCCGATGCCAAGCTGCCCTACCAGCTGGACGGCGACTATGTGGCCACCCTCCGCCCCGGCGAGGTCGCGCACATCGAAAAACTTCCCGACACGCTCACCGTCTGCGTGCCCGATGCCCCCGTACTGACACCCATGGCCCGACTCCTTGCACACCCCATGGTGGAAGCGCTCCGCGAGCGCATCGAAGCGCTGAAGGAAGAGTTGTAATGTTCTTCTGCCGTGAGTGCCGCCCGTTCCGCTATCTGCCGCAGCTTGTACCGCTCCGGGCTTGACGTCTTAGTGCTGACGGCGGCGATGTCGTGGGCGTATGCCGCGCTCATACGGGACGTGCCCTACGTTCCGTGGGAATACCCCGGCGCGGTGGCGGCCTGTGCATGGGCCCTTGCGGTACGGGTACGCGGTATGTCGCCCCATCCTGCCACCCTTCTTCTCCTTCTTCCGGGAGCGCTCCTGCTCACCCTATTCACCGCCGCGGCTTTCCTGCCCTATCTGACGCCCGCGACATGGCCGCTGATTTTCTTCGTGTTCGCACGGCACTCTGCGCGCCGGCAGCGGTATATTCTACATGCTGCGGCGGCTCTCGCTATCCCTGCCCCCGCTGCCTTTCTGGATTTCAACTTCTCCTTTCTCAGCATGTTTTCCGGCTGCGAGTGGTGGCCGCTTGTCTTCATTCTCCTATTGGAGCTGAATGAGCGGCTTCTCTCCCTCCTCGTGGGAGAGAAGTCATAAAGTTCTTTAGGGCAATTCGACAAATGGGGATTTGTAGATTTACTATGTACTAGGTACTATGTACTATTTTTGAATAGAGTGCGGCTGTCGCCGCAAGGATGGAAAACCCGTTCTGACGCTTGCGTCAGAACGGGTTCGTTATCTCGCGGCGTCAGCCGCCGAACTTGATAAATAGTACCTAGTAAATCCCTACAAATCCTCATTTGCCGGACTGCAGCTATTTATTCAGCTGTTCCATAAAAAATCCCCGCCCGACCGATGGCCGAGCGGGGCTGTTGTATCCGGATGATAAGGGATTAGTAGCTGCGGGCCCAGAGCACGCGACGGGTCGTGGGCTTGCCCGTCAGGATGCAGGGAACCGCGTCTCCTGTGCCCATCTCTCCCTGCGGGATGCAGCGGATGGAGATGCGCAGGCTCTTGGCGAGCTCCTCTTCCTGTTCGGGAGAGCCGTCCCAGGGGCAGAGCAGCCAGTCGGCATCGCCCTCGCCCGCGAAGTTGGCTTTCAGCTCTTCGAGGCTGTTGCAGGTGCGGATGTGGGAATCGCGGAAAGTCTTCTGGCGGGTGAGCAGGCTGTCCTGAATCTCCTGCAGCAGGGAGACGGCGTTGGCGAGGAACTCGTCCTCGGGCACAAAGCTCTTCTCGTTCACAGCCTGGTCGCGGCGAGCGATGCAGAGGGAACCCTTTTCGAGGTCGCGCGGGCCGATTTCGATGCGCACGGGCACGCCCTTCTTAATCCACTCCCACTTCTTCGTGCCGCCGTTGAGATCGCGGTCGTCCACCTGCACACGCAGGGGCATGCCGTGGAAGCTCATAGCTGAGAGCTTGTCGGCCAGCGCGGCGCAGTGGTCGAGGATGGCCTGCTTGCTGTCCGCCTTGGGGGTGACGGGAATGATGACTATCTGACGGGGAGCCACGCGGGGCGGGCAGACAAGGCCGTCGTCATCGGAGTGCGCCATGATGAGCGTACCGATCATGCGGGTGGACACGCCCCAGGAGGTCGTCCACGCAAACTGGCGCTCGTTGTTGCGACCCGCGAAGGAGATGTTCTGCGCCTTGGCGAAGTTCTGACCGAGGAAGTGGGAGGTGCCGGCCTGAATGGCCTTGCGGTCTTGCACCATGGCTTCCACCGTGAAGGTGCGGACGGCACCGGGGAAACGCTCGTGCTCTGTCTTTTCACCGGGGATGGAGGGCACGGCCAGCACATCGCGCTGGAAGTCCTCGTACACCTTGTGCATCACAGCTGTTTCCTTCTCGGCTTCCTCGCGGGTCTCGTGGGCGGTGTGGCCCTCCTGCCACAGGAACTCGGCCGTGCGCAGGAAGATGCGGGGGCGCATTTCCCAACGCATCACGTTGCACCACTGGTTCACCTTGAAGGGGAGGTCGCGGTAGCTCTCCAGCCAGCGGGAGAAGGCGGCACCGATGACGGTCTCGGAGGTGGGGCGGATGACGTACTTATCCGTCAGCTCGCCCGCGGGAATCATCTTGGTCTTGCCCGTCTCAGAGTCCTTGACGGCTTCGAGGCGGTGGTGCGTCACCACGGCGCATTCGGTGGCAAAGCCTTCGGCATGCTCAGCTTCCTTCTCCAGATACGCCACGGGGATGAGCATGGGGAAGTAGGCGTTCGTGTGGCCCGTGCGCTTGAACTCAGCATCCAGCTGCTGCTGAATGAGCTCCCAGATGGCATAGCCCCAAGGCTTGATGACCATGCAGCCGCGCACTTCGGAGTTCTCCGCCATATCGGCGGCCTTAATCACCTGCTGATACCACTCAGGAAAATTCTCAGCGCGTGTCGGGGAAATTGCATTCTGCTGTGCCATGCGGGTATTGTAGGCCAAGCCGCCGAAAAGTCAAGTGTGCGTTGCGGCACAAATGCAGGGCGTTTCAGCTCAATACGGGGCCTGCTGGCTGCAGCGGTAGTTGAGAAAGGCCATAGCGAGCATTAAAGCCGCCATAAGCCACAGCCCGAACAGGAAAAACAGCACGCCGAACAGACAGGCAAACACCAGGCTGAGGAAGTGCATGCGCCGGGGGGAATGCATGAGCCCGTGCATCATCTGCCCGCCGTCCAAGGGGAACACGGGCAGCAGGTTGAAAAGCGACCACCAGAAACACACGCAGATGGTGTCAATGAAAAAGAGAATACCCAGCGGAGACCCCAGCTCCCACGTGCCGCTCGGCACCGTACCGAACACCGCGTGCAAGGCAATATAACAGGCAGCGGGCAGATTATCAACATACAGCCCCAGCAAACCGAGAGCGAACCAACCGAGCAACAGCGAGGCCGCGGGCCCGGCAGCCGTCATGACAACGCCCTGCGTGCGGGTGAGGCGCGCATCCGGGTTGCTGCAATCGCCGCCCAACCAGGCGAGGCAGATTTCCGGCGTACCGCCGCCGAGCTTGCGGCCCACGAGCGCATGGCCCATCTCATGCGTCAACAGACAAAGCAAGGCCGCAATGGCAAAAAGGCCCACCCCCAGCAGATTCAGCATGCCCGACGCGTTGAACAGCCCGCCCAACACAGCCAGAATCAGCCAGAGAGAGGGAGAAATCGTCACGCGGACGCCGAAGAGAGAGAAGCGAACCATTGCGCCTATTCTGCGCGAAAGGACACGGCTCTGGCAAGCCCTCTTTGCACCATCAACGCGGCATGACATGAAATTTTTAACCGCAGCCGACGCCTCTTGTGCGGATAAAGATTGAACGAAACGGCAAAATCTGCTATCTAAAACTTTACATATGAACAGATTTGTGAGCTACACCACTCTCCTCGCGTTAGCGACCTCCACGCCCGTGCTGTTCGCCGACCTTTCCGCCCAAGTTCCCGCCGCGGCCCCTGCTGCTGTGCGCGGCAACTGCGATTTGCTGGCCTCCAACACGGTACGCGCCACTTTCGTGGGCATGCACGATCTGGCCGTGCAGACCATCAACGACGCTGCTCCCACCACCGCTCAGGTGGCCGTATTCGAGGTAATTGACCTGCTGGGCTACAAGAAGTACAACCGCCTCGGCGACGGTCAGCTGACACCCGGCACGAAGTTCACCGTGGCCATGAGCCGCGAGCTGCCCGGCCAGCCCGCCGACATTGCGGACACCATCTCGCAGATGCACCCCGGGGAGGAAGCCGTGCTCAAAATCGACCACCTGTACCTCATGAACGGCGCGCAGGGTGAACCGCTGCGCGTGTGCAGCCGCATGGCCCGCCGCGCCGCCCAGCCCGCGGTCACGACCACGGAACCGACGCCCGCCCCCGCCCCTGAAAGCGCGGCAACGGCCCCCGCTCCCCTGCCTGACACCCTCGCCCCTCTCGGCGGAGCCGCCGCGGCCACGGGTGCCGGCAATGTGCAGTTCAGCGCCAGCTCCACCTCCGTCTCCGTGACGCGCGATGCGAGCGGTCAAATCGTGCAGACCCGCACCGAGAGCAAGTTTGACCCCGCCAGCGGTCAGATGAAGACCCGCATGTTCATCAACGGCACAGAGGTTGACCCGCAGACGCGTCAGCCCCTCACTCAGCCCGTAGCCGCCCCCGAGCCCGCGCCCGCCGCAGAGGCCCCCGCAGCCGACGAGCAAGCCCCGGCCCCCGCCGCCGATAAGCCTGCGGAGGCATCCAAGCCCGCTGAAGCGCCCAAGGCAGAAGAGAACGGAGACGACACCGTGGTGGAGCACGTGGATGCCCCCAAGCCTCAGCCGTCCCCCGAAGCGGCTGCACCTGCGGCTCCCGCCCCTGCCCCCGCCGCCGAAGAAGAGGGGTTCTGATGCTGCCCTCGAACAGCCTCATATTTTGGACTTTCTCCGAAATCAAATACTCCCTGCACCGGCTCGGTGCGGGGATTTTTGCTGTGCGCCGGGGGTGCACAGGGTGTCGTGAGCTGAGACTCAATCCACTGCATCAGGAAAGAGACGATGTATGCCTGTTCCGCCTCGGTCAAAGCCCGCCCCATGGGAAAGCCGTGCCACTTGAGCAGGCACGAGCGGCAGCAGCAGGCGCAGGCATGCTGGGCCATAAAGACAGGATGCCCGCGCATAGGGGTTTGTTTGCCATCATTCGGCGGCACGGCCGGTGCGAGGCGTAAATGCACGAAATCCGCAGCATGGCGGCGTATTGTTTCCATGCCATGCTGCGCGATGTAGACGCGCGCCGCTGCATCTAAACGAAAACGGGCGCGGAAGGGAGAGCGAGCCAGGGCCTGTCGAATACGCTCCATCAGCAGAGAAAGAGAGCCGCGCAGAATCTGCGCGGCCCTCCACATAGAAAGAAAGTTTTGAATCGAACGAGCGATCAGTCGTTCACGCGGCCGAGATAGGAGCCGTCTTCCGTCTTCACGGAGATGCGCTGACCGGCGTTGATGAACAGGGGCACCTGCACCACGAGGCCCGTGGTCATGGTAGCGCTCTTGTACACATTGTTGGCGGAGTTGCCCTTGACACCCTCGGGAGCCTCGGCCACTTCCATGGTGATGGCGGCGGGAAGCTCGATAGAGCAGGCAACCTCGTCCGTGAAGAGAAGGATGTAGCTGTTACCCTCGATGAGGTAGAGCTTGACGGGGTCCACGATGTCCTCGTTCACGCAAACGTCTTCATAGGTCTCGGTGTTGAGGAAGTGGTAGCCCATGCCGTCCACGTAGGAGAACTCCATCTCTTCGCGGCTGAGCATCACGCCCTCGAGGAAGTCGTTGGAGGTGAGGCGCAGGTTGTAGTCCTTGCCGGAAGCGATGCTGCGGATGGTCATCTGCACATAGGAAGCCATGCGGGGGGGAGTCTTGAGCTGGCTCTCACGGACGATGCAGACATCACCGTTGTAATTCACGGCGTGGCCTTTGCGAAGTTGGATAACGGGAACTTTTGCCATAACGCGGCGCAGGGTATCAGAGACGCCCGCTTTAGTCAAGCATTTTCAGGCGGAGAACGGCGTTTTTCTGTTAAGTTCAACGATGATGGTGATGATGGTGCGCCATGGCATGACCGCCGTAATAGGGGGCGGATGCGTAGCTATGCGCATAGGGCGCGCTGTACACGGCGTGGTGGTGCGGGTGGTGCCAGCAGCAGGAAACAGAGCTGAGGGCAAAAACGGCGACAAGGAGGTATTTCATCTTGTTCATGGTGTGTATGGGGTTGCGGCGCGTGGCCTTCAAACAGGTAAGCGCGGCAGCAAAAGCATTTTGTTTAATTTTTATATCTATTTCTCTTCTTAAACAAAAAAAAGATACCCGACCAAGCGGTCGGGCATCCCGAAAAGAGTTGTCGAACAGGCTTACAGGCCCAGCTTGGCGGAGAGGATTTCCGTCACGAGCTTGGGGTTGGGCTTCGGGTTGCTGTTCTTCATCACCTGCCCTGTGAGGGCATTGATGAGCTTGGTGTTGCCGGCCTTCACGAGCGCCACCTTGTCGGGGTTCTCGGCGATTACCTTCTCCACAAGGGCCTCCAGCGCACCGCTGTCGGCCTTCTTATAGCCGAGTTTGGCGGCAGCGTCCGCGGCCTTCACTTCGGGCTTGTCCCAGAGCTCGGCCAGCACTTCCTTCGCCTGGTTGTTGGAGACGATGCCTTCCTCGATGATGTCCACGAGACCCGCGAGAGCGGCGGGGGTAAGAGGGCGTTCGGCAATCGTCTGCTCATGCTCGGTGAGGGCGGCCTGCAAGCCGTTGATGACCCAGTTGGCCACCTTGCGCGGGGCCTTGGAGAGCGCGGCGGCCTCCTCGAAGTAGGCGCAGAGGGCGACATCAGCCACAAGCGTGGCGGCATCCGCAGCGGGCACGCCGTACTGCTCCTGCAGGCGGGCGTAGCGGGCATCGGGCAGCTCAGGCATGAGGGGCTCCACCTTCTCCACGATGGGTGCGGTGTGCACGGGGATGAGGTCCGGGCAGGTGTGGTAGCGGTAGTCGTGGGCGTTCTCCTTGGTGCGCATCACGATGCTCTCGCCGAGGTCGTCGTCCCAGCGGCGGGTGCTCTGCACCTGCGCAATACCCATGTCCAGCTCCTCCGCCTGGCGGTGGATTTCGTAGATGAGCGCGCGGCGGGCGGCGGACATGGAGTTGATGTTCTTCATCTCAATCTTGGCGCCCAGCTCCTTCTGGCCCTTGGGGCGGAGAGAAACATTCACGTCGCAACGCATCTGCCCCTTCTCCATATCGGCATCGGAAATGCCGCCGCAGATGAGAATCTGCTGGAGACTCTTGAGGTAGGCGTAGGTTTCGTCCGGGCTGGTGAGGTCAGGGGCGGAGACAATCTCCATGAGGGGTGTGCCGCCGCGGTTGTAGTCCACCAGCGAGTAGCCGTGGTAGTGAGTGAGCTTGGCGGCATCCTCTTCCAGATGGATGTGGTCGAGCTTCACTTTGCGGACCACGGCGCCCTCCGCAGCGGGCACCTTGGCGTCTGCGGGGTAAGCCCAGGTGTACAGCGGCACCTCACCGCCGATGCAGAGCGGCAGGTCGAGCTGGCTCGTCTGGTAGTTCTTGGGCATATCCGCATAGAAGTAGTTCTTGCGGTCCCACTTGGAGACGGGCGGCGTGGAGCAGCCGAGCATCATGCCCGTGAGCACCGTGCGCTCGATGGCGAACTCGTTGAGAACAGGCAGCGCACCGGGCATACCGAGGCAGGTGGGGCACACGTTCGTGTTGGGCTCATAGCCGAAACCTGCCTTGCAGGAGCAGAACATTTTGGTCTTGGTCTTAATCTGGCAATGGACTTCCAGACCGATGGTCACGAGGTAATCAGAAACAGGCATGTGCGGAATGAGTGGGGGTGAGAGATAGAATAGGAAAATCAGTCGGCTGTGGGCGCATTCTCCTGCAACGCGTCATCCAGATCGGCGCGGAAGGAAGCATCGAACACGTCATTAAAGTAAGAACTGTGGGCGGCGTCTAAATCCTCGTAGACGGAGTTGAGAGCATCGGAGAAGGCATCATACGGCTCCGTGTCATAACCGGGCAGTGCGGCAATGCGCACCAGCTCGGTGCGGATGCCCCACAGCAAGGGAGAAAGCGGTTCAAACGCGGCGCGAATGCCCGCCCGATAGCGCTCGGCAAAACTGCGGTGATCCACGGGATGTTGCGGCGCAAGGTTGTGCAGCCGGCGGGAAAGCGATGCAAGAGCTTCGGCCGCCTTCTCGGCGCTGGCGGCATCCTTCACCTGCTGCAGGACGGAGAGAACAGCGCGGTCCGGCTCTTCCAAACTGCGGAGACGGGCCAGCTCCTCTTCGCTCTCCATATCGCTCATCGGTGTCTCATTCGTGCTGAGCTGGGCCAACGCCTCCTCGGAGAACATGCCCGTATCCGTTGCGGCGACAAAAGCGGTTGCCAACTCAGCCGAACTGTAGCAATGCACACGGCAAAGGCTCAGGAACTCGGCATTTACATCCTCAAACGCCTCCAGGATGCGCACTTGGAGGGTTTCCAACGCGCCGGCGACGGCAGCGGTCTCAGCATCCTCATGCACCTCGGCTTCCACCTCAGCGGGCAGGCCGGACTCGGTTGACGCATGGCTCAACTGCTCATCCAGCGTGCAAATACGGTTCACCAGCTCCGTGAAGCGCGGCGCCGCGGCACACGCATCCTCGCGGTTGCTGACACCGGAGAGCAGGAACCACATATCCGTCGTTGCCTGAAGAAACTCGCGGTAGATGTGTTCCTGCGGCGTCTCGGCTCGCTGCGCCTGAGCTTCGGCGGCAATCGGCACCACATTCCCCTGCACCGGGCTCAGACAGCCCAGCGCCGCGGCGCAACAGAGAATGGGAAGAGGATGGTGCATTTTAGCGCGGTCATTATAGCGGGATTGCCGAAAAAAGCAAGCCGCGAATCAGTCATCTGACACGTACGCGCGCGTTTACTGTGCAGGCGCTCACTTTGTTCTTCCCCGCTCGGGGGAGCTGTGATAGAATGCGGCCATGGTACGCATTCTTGTTGCCACAGATTTTTCCGAGGAAAACCGCCCCGTGCTCGAATATGCCGCCGATTTGGTGCGGCAGTGCGGGGGCAAGCTTTACCTGCTGCACGCCGTGGAACCCTGCATGATTGACGCGGCAGGCGCGCTGGGAGAAGCCGATTTGAGCGCCTTTGTCCCGGGAACGGAGGCCACATTCCGCCCCGAAGTGAGCGAATGTGCGCAGGTGCTGGCTCTGGCCGATAGCCGCGCCAAGAAGCTCGGTGAGGAGCTGCGGAAGGAATGGAGTATCCCCGTCTATGCCAAGGCGGAGGAAGCGGACGACATCGTGGACTGTGTGAACGATTTCTGCACGCGCCACAATGTGGATAACCTTGTCATCGGCAACCGCCACCACAGCCTGCTCACCAGCATTCTGCTCGGCAACACGGCGGAAAAGCTCATGCGCGCCGCGCGCATCCCCGTGACGATTGTTCCCTGCTCTCCCCGACACGCATGACGCTGACTCTCCTCTTCTTCGGTGATGTGGTGGGCGACGTGGGGCGCGAAGCCCTCTACCGCGCCCTGCCCGAGCTGCGCGCCGAGTTCGGGGCGGATGCCGTCATCGTGAACGGCGAAAACGCCGCGGGCGGGCGGGGCATCACCCCGAAACTCTGCGAGGAATTCTTCCGCAACGGCGTGGATGTCATCACGCTGGGCGACCACGCGTGGGATCAGCAGGAGCTGATTTCGTGGTTGGACAAGGAGGAAGCCGCGCGCGTGCTGCGCCCCTTCAACCACCAGAGCGGCACCCCCGGGCGCGGCGCCTGTGTGCTCGACACGCCCAAAGGCAAGGTGGCGGTGCTCTGCCTCATCGGCCGCACCTATTTGCGCCCCGGGGCGGACAATCCCTTCACGCTCGGCTACGAGGAAGCAACGCGGCTCCGCGAGGAGGCATGCGCCCTCTTCTGCGATTTCCACGGCGAGACCACCAGCGAGAAAATCGCCGCAGCTTGGCGGCTGGACGGCATTGCCTCCGCCGTGGTCGGCACGCACACGCATGTGCAGACGGCGGATGACCGCATCCTGCCCGGCGGCACAGCGGCGCTGACGGATGTCGGCATGTGCGGTTCCCGCGACGGCGTTATCGGCCGCGACCGAGAGGCCGTGCTGGAAGGATGCATCACCGCCCTGCCCTGCAAGTTCCCCATCGGCCCGTGGCCCGCGCAGGTGAACGGCGTGGTCGTCCGCATCGACACGGAGACAGGCCGGGCCCTCTCGATAGAACGCATCAACCGCAGCTACGACAAATGACTCTCGACACCCAACGATTCGGCGGCATCGCCCGCCTGTACGGCGTTCCGCAGGCGGAGCGTCTGGCTTCGGCGCGCGTGGCGGTCGTGGGCATCGGCGGTGTGGGGTCGTGGGCGGCGGAGGCGCTGGCGCGCAGCGGTGTGGGCACGCTCATCCTGCTGGATATGGATGACCTCTGCATCACCAACACGAACAGGCAGATTCACGCGCTGGGCGACAACTACGGCAAGGCGAAGGTGGATGTCATGGCGGAGCGTCTGCGGCTCATCAATCCCGATATTGCCGTTGAGCCCGTCTTTGCCTTCTACACCGAAAAGCACCCCGAACGTCTCTTCGACACCGCGCCCGATGTGGTCGTGGATGCCATCGATGCCATGCGCCCGAAGGCTCACCTCATCGCGGAATGCCGCCGCCGCGGCGTGCCCGTGGTGACCTGCGGCGGCGCGGGCGGGCGCATCGATGCCGCCTGCATCACCGTGGCGGATTTGGCGCGCACCTGCGGGGACAACATGCTCTCCCAGCTCCGCAAGCGGCTGCGGCAGGACTACGATTTTCCCCTGCACGACAAGTGCCCCGACATCGGCATTCCCTGCGTGTACTCCCCCGAACGCCCGCGCTTCCCGAAATGCGACGGCAGCGTGAGCACGGAGCGCGAGGCCAACCAAAAGGGCGGCATCGGCTGCGCCAACGGCTTCGGCTCCGCCACCCACGTCACCGGCACCTTCGGCTTCATGGCCGCGGGAGCCGCCCTCAAGATTTTAACGACTGATCCCCCCTCCGCATGAAACCGCACGACCGCACCGCCCGCCCCAACAAGCACACCGCCAAGACGGAAGCCCGCTTCGAGAAGTTTGAGCGCAAGCCCGCGCAAATCGTCATCAAGCCCGGCGACGAGGGCGATTTGAATGCCATCATGGCAGAGCAGCCGCAGGGTCTGTATCTGGTGCTGGACTGCATCCAAGACCCGCACAACCTCGGTGCCATTCTCCGCACGGCGGACGGCGCGGGTGTCGCAGCCGTCATCGCCCCCAAGGACAAGTCCGTGGGCATCACCGAGACCGTGCTGCGCGTCTCCGTGGGCGCGGCGGAAAAGGTTCCCTTCATCCAAGTGACGAACCTCGCCCGCACCATGAAGAGCATGAAGGAAGCAGGGCTTTGGTTTGTCGGCACCTCCGACCACGGCGACCGCTCGCTCTACGACATCGACTTCAAGGGCGGCATCGCGCTGGTGATGGGCGCGGAGGGCGACGGCATGCGCCGCCTGACGGAGGAGAACTGTGATTTTCTCGTCCGCATCCCCATGGCGGGTACGGTGCCCTGCCTCAATGTCTCCGTTGCCACGGGCGTGTGCCTGTATGAAGCCGTCCGCCAGCGCGCGCTGTAAGGTATGAGCATCCTCGAACTCAACCCGCCTGCGGGAGCACGCGTCCGCGTGATTTCCGACTGGCACCTCGGCCACGAGCGCTGCGAAGTGCCCGGGGAAGCCGCCATGCTGCGGGTACTGGAGGACGTGGATATCCTCATTTCCGCGGGTGATTTGGCGGAGACGCGCCCGAACGAGTGGCAGGAGCGCGGGCTCGCCGCCCGCGAACGCTTCCGCGCCCTCTGCCGCGAGCGCGGGGTGCAGCTCATCGAGATTGCGGGCAACCACGACCCTGATGTCGAGCCCCTGATGGTGAAGCTCTGGGGTGGTCGCGTCGTCATCATGCACGGGCACGCGCTCTACAAAGAAGTCGCGCCGTGGAGCTGGGAATACCTGAACAACAAAGAAAAATGCCGCGCGTGCATCCGCTCCTTTGCCGATGCCGACACCAACCTCATCTCGCGGCTGGAGCTCTCCCGCGCCATGGCACAGCTCACGAAGCCCATCATGCGCCGCGCCATCCGCAATCCCTACCTGCGCGGGCTGCTCCATTGCTTCTGGCCGCCACAGCGCCCCCTCGGCATCGTGCTCTGCTGGCTTTTCTGCGGCATCCGCGCGGAGCGTTTTGCCCGCCGCTACTTCCCCGAGGCGGAAACGCTCATCCTCGGTCACTTCCACCGCAGCGGGAACTGGAGCTTCGGCAAGCGCCGCATCTACAACACGGGCGCATGGTTCAAGCACGCCACACCCTATGCAGTCGACCTCATCGAGGCCCGAATCATTGCCTACAACAAAATAAGGTAGGCAACAAACATCTGCCCACCCAGATTCTACCGTACGCATGGCAATTTTCAAATACTCCTTGTCAGGCTTTTGGCTTGCCAAGACGGGGGGCTTGCGTTAGACTCCCCGCATGCGTTTTGTTGCCCTTCTTTTCACGATGTGTACCATGGCGGTGCTCAGCACCTGTGCCCCCGCCCATAACGCTTATGCCTACCCCCAGCCGGGTGCCAATCACCGCCAAACATCGGCGGTAAGCATGCCGCCTTCCGCCACCCCCATTCCGCAGGCCGCGCGCCAAATTGCCCGCCCCTCCGCCTCGGCGCTGAACCCGGCCCGCCCGCTCATTACGCCCACCACACCTGCGCCGAAACCCAACTGCGCCGCCGTTTGCGTGATTGACCCCAACAACGGTAAAATTCTCTACGCCTATAACGCCAACCAGCGCCGCCAAGTGGCCAGCACGCAGAAAATCATCACCGCGCTCTGTGTCTGTGATGAGAAGAAGCTCGATAAGATGGTGACCATTCAGGCCTCGGACAATCTGGCGCCGCCCATCCGTCTCAATCTCAAGCCCGGTACACAGTACCGCAAGCGAGACCTGCTGCAGGCCATGCTCACAGGCAGTTTCAACGACATTGCCGTGGCGCTCGCCCGTGACACCGCCGGCAGCGTGGATGCCTTTGTAGCCCGCATGAACGCCCGCGCACGCCGCATGCACATGTACGACACGCACTTTGCCAACCCCAACGGCCTGCCCGCCGATCAATACTCCACCGCACATGATATGGCCTTGGCGGCTTGCTATGCGTATAACAACCGCATCATCCGCTCCTGCATCAACATCCCCGAGTATGACTTCCGCAAGGCGGACGGCAGCGTGCGCCGCATTCGCTCCACCAACCGTCTGCTGCGCCAATATCCCTGGGTGCAGGGCATGAAGACAGGTTACACCAACGCCGCCGGCAAGTGTCTCATCTCCTGCGGCAGCGCGGATGGGCGTGCTGTCATCGTCGTCGTGTTGGGCAGCACCAGCACCAAAGTTTGGGGCGAGTCTCTCAAGTACCTCAAATGGGCCCTGGGCATTGCATAAGGAAAATAGCACGGAGCGACAAAGAAGGATTTGTAGATTTACTAGGTACTAGGTACTATGTACTATTTTTGAATAGAGTG
>JAKSOV010000027.1 GCA_024405415.1 Akkermansia sp. | reverse complement strand
TTCAAAAATAGTACATAGTACCTAGTACATAGTAAATCTACAAATCCCCATTTCTCGAATCGTTGCCGGTCGGTAACGCAATTTTTTTGTTAACTCTTGTTGATTGTTGCTTTCTATGTTGACTTGCGCGGCGGAGAGAGTAAGATAGGCCTGATAGACTTTTCGCGTCCGTTCCCATGAAACTTCGCCTGAACCTTTCTCTCCGCCGCTCTCTTTTAGCTGCTGTCGCTGTTGCTGTTTCTACGTTAGGTAGTTACAATGGCTACGCTGCCGTGATGCACAACGACATCAGCCTGCAAACCTACACGGATTTCGGCCAGAACTGCGGCCGTTATCAGGCGGGGCGGGTGAACGCCATGCTCGGCGCGGTGCGCAAGGCTGAAAACGGCGTGGTGCTGTACTATTCGGGTAATCTGGCGGGGCAGTCCTACACGCTGGACCACGCCATGCCGGACTTCTCCTCCGCGGATGATAACGGCACCTCCGCCGCGGTGGGCTTGGGCTTCACCGTCACCGTGCACCACAACGGCGTGCTGAACCCCACCTACAGCGGCAACGAGGTGGGGCGCGACAAGTCCGTGCACTACACGGGCATTGAGTACCGCAACACGGACACCTTTCAGCTGAAATCCGGCACGGACTACAAGCTCATCCGCCTCAGCAAGATGGTGACGGATGTGCAGCCCACCCCCGTGTACAACGAGCCCGACATGCTCTGCAAGCCTCTGACGGGTGAGATGGTGTACCGCACAGGCTCAGGCTCCATGGTGCGCATGGAGTATGATGCGGACGGTCGCTTGGTGCAGAAGCGCCTGACGGGTGCCTACGGCTACCGCACGGGCGGTGTCATGGAAATCGGCGCGTGGGCACAGCACGGCACCACCGAGTCCGATGATAACTACGGCGTGTTCCACTACGTGAACTCTTGGCTGGCGGACGGCGTGTCCGATGCTGCTCCGCTGCCCTATGTGCTGCTCGCGGGTGATTCCGGCAGCCCCCTGTGGGTGTACAACGAGAAGGCGGGCGAGTACCAGTACATCGCCGCCGCTCAGTCCACGGACGGCATTTCCTTCACGCAGGACCGCGGCTCCTGGAGCTGGACGCACGAGGCGATGGAGTCCTGCAACGTGCGCCCCGATTTGAGCGCGGGAACGGGCAACCTCATCGTTATCAACGGGGTGCATGAGCGCGGCGAGGATATCCACGCCTCCGTGGACAACGGTCACGAAGTGACGGGTACCCCGTGGCGCGGCAGCATCGAAACAAGCAAGGGCGGCGAGGTCCTGTCCACCTCCTTCGTGGGCGTGCAGAGCGGTGTCAACACATGGGCCGATTTGTCCGCCGTGAAGAATGATGCCGCGTGGTGGACCTACGGCGCGGAATACCTGAACGCCTCGCAGTACGGCGATGACCCCTCCAAGCCCTTGGATTACGCCGACCTCTACCTCACGAACAACATCGTGCTCTCCGCGGGGGAGGCGAAGGATTACACCGTGCGTCTCGCGGAAACGGTCGATACGGGTATCGGCGTGGTGCAGTTCAGCAAGGCGGAGGGCGTGGATCACGCCTCCTTCACCATCGAATCCGCCGCAGGGCAGAACGCCCTGTTCAACACGGCGGGCTTCTCCGTAGATGCGGGCGTGACGCTCAACATCGCCCTCACCAACCCCGCCGACTATGTGCGCGAGTGGCGCAAGGCGGGCGCGGGCGACCTGCACATCATCGGCAGCGGCAACAACGAGGTGCTGCTCAACGTGGGCGGCACGGGCACAACTTATCTGGAGCGCGAGGGCGGCTATGCGGCCTACAACGTGTTGGCGAGCAGCGGCAGCACCGTCGTGCTGGCCGATATCGACCAAGTGGCGCATGATGTGACCCTCGGCGCGGGCGGCGCCACGCTCGACCTCAACGGCAACAATTTCGCGTGGGACAACAGCTCCTCCGCCGGAGATTTCACCTTCCATACCCTGACGGAGGGCGGCATTCTCGCTAACCACGGCGAGGGTACCTCCGTGGTCACCATCACGGACGCGGGTGACTCCTACATCGGCTCTTTTGAGGACTCGGCCAAGGGCGCGCTGCAAGTGGTGTACAACGCGGGTAAGAATTGGATGCTCAACGGCGTGTTCACCGACATGCAGCACCACAAGGACAGCTCCTTCACTGTGCAGAGCGGCAATGTGACCCTGCAGGGCACCAATACCGTGCACGGCATGGGCTCCGCCACGGGCAAGGATACCTCGCGCCTCGTCAACACGGCGGACTGGCACTACGCGGATGCCGCCATGGATGTGAACGTGCAGAGCGGTGCGGCCTTCACCCTCGGTCACCATGCCCGCCTGACGGGCGATGTCACAGTGGAGGCGGGCGGCAGCTTCTCCATGCACGAGGGCACGCAAAGCCGCTACGAGCACATTGAGGGCGGCCTCATGATGCAGGATACGGAGGCCTTTGCCGATTACTACGGCCTGCACGGCAATGTGCAGCTCAAGGGCGGTGCCATGGATATCACCTACAGCGAGGGTACAAGCTCGAACAACCGCTATGACGGCGATATCTCCGGCACGGCGTCTTCCTTCACCATTGCGCTCGGCACCTCGGGCGCAAGCCTCACGCTGGGCGGCAAGAACGACTTTGCCATCGCGGGCGGTGCCGCCGTGCAGCTGGAGAGCGGCCGCGTGGTCGCGGACAGCGCGGCTGCCGCAGGCTATACGGACGGCGCAGCCAAGCACAGCTGGCATATCGGTGAAAAGGCCTCTCTGGCCGTCAAGGGCCTGAGCGGGGATGCGCTCATGAGCCTTGTGACCGCTGACTCCACCGGCGTGCTGGCGCTCACGGAGGCTCAGACGACCGCGTTCTCTGCGCTGCCGACCGACCTCATCATCGGCGCGGCGGAGGGGATGCGCGTGGAGTACGGCACTGCCGGTGAAACTCTGGCCTCCGCTGACGGCAGGTGGCTGCTCGGTGGCGGCGGCGGTGAGTTGGTGGTGAACTTCCGGCTCTCGGGCGATGCGGACCTCGTGCTCGGCAATGCCTACACCAAAGGCTCCGTCACTCTCACCAACACGGCCAATGATTTCACGGGGCACATCCTCTTCGAGGGCGGCGTGACGCTGGATTACACCGATGTCCGCGCGCTCGGCAATGCCGATTTCTCCGTGGCCTACAGCAACCGCGTGGCGGTCTCGGGCCGCTTGCTCTCGCAGGTGTCCGCGGATTCGGACGGCGCGCTGCTGCTCGACCACTACGGCAACGAGGATATCAACCTGAGCGCCCACACGCAGCTCGCCCTCGGTACCCGCGGCCATACTGTGTATGAGGGCACCATCGGTGTAGGCTCGGGTGAGTCCTACCGCTTCGGCGGCCTCACGGGCACGCTGGAGCTGACGCAGGCTCTCACGGGTGACCATGACATCATCGTCAACAACCAGTCCTACAGCGGCGGCGTGTTGCAGCTCGACAAGGCTGTAGAGACTACGGGCGCCGTTTCCGTGCGCGGGGCGAATACCGCTGCCGAGGGCGGCGATGTGGTGCTGCGCCTCAATGCGGAAAATGCGCTGGCTTCCGTCTCCTCCGTCTCTCTGGCCGAGGGCGGCAGCATTGATATGGCGGGGCACACCCAGCAAATCAACAACCTGAGCAGCGCGGATATGCTCAACAGCCCTGCGGTGAAGGTATATGACTCCGTCGGTTCGGGCACGCTGGTGCTCAACGCTACGCAGGATTCCTTCTTCGGCGGCCTCGTTTCCGCGGCGGAAATCGAGAAAACGGGCGCAGCCCGCTCCACGGTACGTTACGCAGAGTTTGAGCATCTGACCGTCTCCGAGGGTGCCATCCGCATCAACAGCGATGCCGCAGGTGATGTCACCATCCGCTCGGGCGCGGCGCTGGAACTCAGCGGTGCCACCCTCACGGGCAACGTCACGGTGACAGACGGCTCCCACAGCGTCTTTACGAACTCTTGGGGCGCCAAGAACGCACGTCTGCTCGGCTCCCTGAACATCGAGCAAGGCGGCTCCGTGGCGCACACGGGCAACACGCTCATCCTGCGCAGCGGCAACCAGAACACCCTTGGCGGCACCTTGGAGCTGAGCGGCAATGCTACGCTCGGTTTCTTCTCCGCGGGCAACAACACGTCTCAGACTTTCGGCGGCACCCTGCTGGTGAGCGGCAACGCCACCATTAAGAGCTTTGACAATGAGAAAAACGGCGTGGAGTACCTGTCCAATCAGGAATTCTACACCAATAAGCACCAAGCGATTGACAATCTGACGATTCAGTCCGGCTCCACCGCCACGCTTACAAGCGCCAACACGGGTGTGAACACCATCTGGAACATCCACAGCCTCAACGGCAGCGGCAAGCTGGTGTTCGATACGAACTACTATGCTCAGCAGGGCATGGCGACCTCGCAGTTGGTGCTGGACGGCAAGGGCAATTTCAGCGGCGTGCTGGAGATGAGCACACCCTACTACAGCTCCTCCCGAGCCGTGGCTCCGGGTTCCTACCTTGTGCTGGCACATGATGAGGCTCTGAGCAACGCCCGTGTGGACCTGATCGGCTACAGCACGACGGTCAATCATCAGGCACTCGCTGTGAACACGGAGAACGCCCACATGCTTGGCCTCAACAGCTACTCCTCCAAGGCGGGCGCAACGACCAACGTCTCCTCCTACCTCTTCGCCGGCGCAGCGCCGGAAACAACGCCCGCTCGCAGCATTGCCATGGCCTCCACCCGCAAGGCTACGCTGACGCTCACGGGTGACGGTACCTACAGCTTCAACGGCTATGTGGGTTCTGCGGGTGAAAGCGCGAATGCAGGCCTGAGCATCGTCATGGCGGGTACGGGCAGCCAGAGCTTCACGGGTACTACCGTGGTTGATAACGTGAGCGCCCTGCGCGGCACGCTCAACATCACCACGCCCACGGTGAAGGGCGATGTAAGCATCGGCCGCGGGGCGAACCTGCAACTCGGCTCCTCCTTCAGCCTGAATGCGGGCCACACGCTTTCCGTGGTGGCGGGTGATACGGCGGGTAGCGCGAGCTTCAACAGCGCGCTCGTGCTCAATGGCGGCACACTCGCCTTCTCGGGCGAGGCATTGGCGCAGTCTGCCGACACGCCCGCGTTGAGCGTCTCCGCCCTCTCCTTCGGCGGCGCGGCCACGCAGACGATAGCTTTCACCGATACCTCTTATCTTAACACCGACACCGTTTATCAGCTGGTGAACGGCGATTGGAGCAGCCGCGCGGGCAGTGTCAGCGCCTCCGGCCTGAGCTACCTGAACGCCGCCTTCGGCACCAACGCAAGCGGGCTTACCGTGAGCTTCACGCTGGCGGACGGCAGCGCGCTCTGGAACGGCACGGCAGCCAGCCATGCGTGGGACGGCAAGCGCTTCGGCGCAGGTGTCACGACCGCTGTGTTCAACGACAGCGCGGAGGAACACGAGGTGCGCGTGACGGAGAATGTCGCCATGAACCGTGTGGTGAGCGACACCCAGCAGGAATACTCCTTTGTGGCGGACGGCGGCAAGGCGAGCATCGGCTCCCTGACGCATGACGGCAGCGGCACCACCGTGCTCGGCAAGGGCGCGGTGCAGGTGACGGGTGAAACGGTCATCAACCGCGGCACGCTCACCGTGCAGGACACCGCCGCGCTGGCAGGTGCCGTGAGCGGTGAGGGTACCCTCGCTATCGACTGGAAGGGCGAGAGCGGCACCGTGAGCGGACTCGGCCACATCGGCACGCTCGCCGTGCAGGGTGGCCGCTACGAGGCGGGCAGTACGGTGGATGCCGGGCTGATTCGTGTGACGGAGGGCGGCCAGTTCCTCGCTAACGGCGGCACGCAGACCTCGGCCATGCAGCTGGCGGGCGCGGGCCTGAGCAGCGGCGCGGATGCCAAGGGCGCCTTGCTGTTGCGCAATGGTGCGACGATTTCCGGCGCCGTGGCGCTGGCGGATGATGCCTCCGTGGCCGTCTCCTCCGGCCAGACGGGCACGCTCAGCGGTATCGTGACCACGGGTGAGCATGTGCTCACCAAGGACGGCGCGGGTACGCTGAACCTCGCCAATCGTGACTTCAGCGGCGCGTTGCACATTGCAAACGGCACCGTGGCCCTCACAGGCGGCGGTAACTATGCGGGCTTCACCTCCATTGAGATGGAGGGCGGCACCACGCTGAACATGGCGGGCAACCAAATCAACAACAGCGAGGCTCTCTCGCTCACCATGCGAGACGGCGCTCGAGTGCTGCTCAATACCGCTTCCCGCCTGCATGCGGATATCACCGTGGAGAATGCGGCTCAGCTCTGCGGCTCCACGGGCGGCAACAGCGCGCAGGTCACGGGCACCATCAGCGGCAGCGGCACCCTGAGCCTCGGCATGAACAACCGCAACCGCTGGTATCTCGACTCGACCATCAGCGACGGCGCGAACGGCAAGCTCGCGCTGGAGGCCGATGAAAGCGCCATGTACATCTATGTGCGCGGCAACAACAGCTACAGCGGCGGCACGACTATTAAGGCGGGCGATATCACCACCTACAGCGAGCGCGCCCTCGGCACGGGCGCGGTGACGATGAAGGGCGGTTCGCTGACGCTGGCGAACAACCTGACGGTCAATTCTCTGGAAGGTTCGGCCGGTACGGTGAACCTCAACGGCAAGGCGCTTGTGCTGGACGGCAGTGACAGCCTCAGCTACAGCGGCACCGTGACCGGCGGCTCGCTCGCCATGGCGGGCAGCGGCACGCAGGTGTTGAACGGCAATGTGAACCTGACGCACCTGCTCGCGGCCAACGGCACGCGGGAACTCGGCGCGGCTACGGTGAGCGACAGCATCCGCGTGACGGAGGACGGCACGCTCGTCCTCAACGGCATGCTGGACTTCCGCGGCACGATTCAGAATGACGGTCGCGTGACGCTGGCCGAGGGCGCGGGCTTCAATGTGGACAGCGCGCTGCTGCCCGCCTCGGGTGCGGGTTCCGTGACGCTCATTGACGGCAGCGGCTTCATCGGCGGGCAAATCGGCCTCGACCGCATTCTCATCGGCGGGCAGAGCATTGTCGGCTACTCGGCGGGTGTGAGCGTGGAGCAGGGCCTCAGCAGCCTCAATCTCGTGTATGCGGGCTTCGTGAACCGCGACATCACCTGGACGGGCGCGAAGGACGGTGTCTGGAACATTGCCGAGACACAGAACTGGCAGAATGACAAGGCCCAGGGCACGGGTGCCTACCGCGCGGACTCCGTCATCTTCGGCAAAGAAGGCGCCGGGGCGGTGAGTATCGCTGAGGGTGTCTCTGCGGAGAATATGACGGTGGCGGCGGGTGAATACAGCTTCACGGGCATGGATAACCTGACGCTCACGGGCAGCATGCAGGTGAATAAAGGCGCCGTCGCTACTGTGGACAGCCTCGCCAACCGCTCGACCGTGGCCGTGGGCGGTACCCTGAAGCTCGATGTGGCGCGGGATACCACCCTTAACACCGTGCTGACTGCCGCCGAGGACGGAACGAAGGGCACCTTCGCCAAGACGGGCAGCGGCACGCTGACGGTCGGTGAAAGCCTCTCCATGGTGGTGGACACTCTCGCGGTGGAGCAGGGAACGGTGCTGCTCAAGCGCAACGGCAGCAGCACGCATAGCATCGGCACGGCGGATTTGCATAACGGGGCCAATCTGACGGTGCACAACGCGTCTCAGCCCACGGAGCTGATGAAGCTCGGCGCTATCCGTTTGAGCGGTGAGAGTGCGACCGTGCAGGAGAATCACTTTGACGGCGCGCTGTCCGTGGGGAGTCTGCAACTGGCTGACGGATTGAAATCCGCTACTCTCAAGCTGGTGAACAACGCCGCCTCGGAATGCACGACCGTCTTTGAATTGGGCGGTGGTGACGGCGGCAATTTCCGCGGTACGATTGAGCTTTCCTCCATTTCTGCCAATCATTATCGCAGCGCGGCTGTGGTGCTCAATGATGCCAAGGTGGCGCAGAACGCCCGCATCAATCTGGCTTCGACAAGCTCCGCCGACGCGAAGCTCGGTCTCGGCGTACATGCGGATGCGGTCACGATTGCGGGCCTGAGCAGCACAGCCGAACTCGGGGAGCGCGCATCCGTGTTCTCGGGCACGGCGAAGCTTGCCACCAGGAGCGGCAATGGTATTGTTATCAACGATGGTGACAAGGTCCGCACCCTTACGGTGGATACGGCGAAGGGAACGGATGACACCTTCCACGGCACGGTGGGCGCTAAGCTCAACCTCGTGAAAGACGGCGAAGGTAAGCAGACTTTTGCCGGTGAATCGACAGCCTTCAACGGCAAGCTCTCCGTGAAGAACGGTACGCTGGCTCTCAAGGATAACGCGGCGAAGATGCTCGCTCAGGCAAGTGATGTAGCCCTCAACGGCGGTACGTTGGAGGTGAACTCCGCCGCTGATGTGACGGTCGATAAGGCTGTGAGCGGCGAAGGTGCCGCCCTTGAGAAAAAGGGCTCGGGTACGCTGAGCTTCACCAAGTCCGTGGCGGTGGATTCCCTCGCGGTGTCCGGCGGTGCGGTGAAGGTGCAGAAGGGTGATGCCGCCGCGACCATCACGGCTCTCAACGGGCAGACCGGAACGGCCGGCAAGCTCGCCATGAGCGCCAATGAGGACGGCAGCATCTCCATTGTCGGTAACGGCACGGAGCTGAATCACATGATGCTGGATCTGGCGGCGAATACGCGTCTGAATCTCTCGGATGTTGTGTTTGCCTCCTCTTCCAAACTGACGGATGATACGGCCTTTGTCAACGTGAATCATGTCACCTTCGTGGCGGAGGTCGGGACGAATACCACCATGCAGCAGGTGATGACCGGGCCGCTTACGCTGGCTTCTTCTGTCGACGCGGGGGAGACTCTCTCCCTGACGGCACCGGCTCCCACGCTTTCTCTCACGCTCAGCTCCGTGGAGAATGTGCAGCTCTCCGGCTCGCACCTCTACATCGATTTGGTGGGGGTGAATGAGGAGACGCTGGCCGCTGCTCAGTACATCAAGCTCGGACTCGGCGGAGAGGCGACCTTCGCTACCACGCTGGACGTCACGCTCACATGGAACGGGCAATCGGCCATCGGCTACTATGAGCAAGGGAACCTCGGCGCGGTGTTCTTTGACCGCTCCTTCCTGTGCGCACCCGAACCCGCCACGACGACTCTCGGTCTGCTGGCGCTCGCGGCCCTCGCAGGACGCAGACGCCGTAAGTGAAACCAGACGGAAAATAGGATAGATATCACCCCTCTCGGATTCGGCATGAAACTGCACCTGCCTTTCACCCTACGCTCGCTGCTTTTGTCCGCGAGTGCGGTCGCCTGTGTCACCCTCGGCACCACGGGGGCCTACGGCGCGATCATGCATGCGAGCCCTTCTCTGCAGACTTATGCGGATTTCGGTCAGAACCGCGGGCGCTACAGCGTGCATGAGGTGAACGCCCTGCTGACGCATCTCAACAGCGAGGGGATTAAGATTAGCTATACGCAGGGCCAGGATGACTACACACTGCCGCACGGTCTGCCGAGCTTTGAGAGCATGGTGGACGGCGGTTTCTACACGGCGGTGTCGCCCTCCTTCGCCGTATCCGTGCAGCATAACGGCGTGCCGAATCCCGTGTTCACGAGCCGCTATGTCGGCCTGTCGAACGCCATTCATTACAGCGGTATTGAGTACCGCTCCAGCTCGAATAATCAGTTTCTGCTCTCGCCGCTGACCGACTATAAGGCCACGCGCCTCAGCAAGCTGATTACTGATATCACGCCCTCCACCCTCTTCGATACGGCTGCTCACCTTGCGGCCGGGGAGAACATCGGTGCCCTGATGCAGTATCGCGCGGGCGGCGGTACCATGGGCGTCGCGGATAACGCAGGTAACATTACCTCGTTGGATGACGGATATCACTTCTGCATCGGCGGTATCGCTCAGAACACGCAGTTCTATTACCAGGGCGAGGCCGGGGGGACGGATAATCGCGGTGTTACGCTCGATGCATACACCATCAAAGTGCTCGGTGTGTCGGACTACGGCCCCGCGGGCGCAGGCACGGACAGGCACCCGTTGCCCTTCGTGACGCAGGGCGGCGACTCGGGCAGCCCCATCTGGGCGTGGGATGAGGGGTCGAAGAGCTACCAGCTTATCGCCTGCCACTTCGGCCGTATCGATGCCACGGGCTTTTCCCACGGTGCGCCCTCGTGGACGATGGACACGATGGAGTCTTTCAACAAGCATGTGGACATGGCCGCCGCGGGCAACGAGGTCCACATCGGCGCCGTGGGCCAGACGGAGGCATCGCAGACCTACGCCGATGCCACCAACGGTGTGAGCACCACAACTAAGCTCGGCAGCGTGAGCGGAGCCGCGGTGGATTTCACTCCTGTGAGCTTCGTCGGCGTAGAGAACGGTGTCAACACGTGGCTCTCCCTGAATGCCCTCAAGGACACGGACAACTGGTACAGTTACGACCAAAGCTATCTCAATGCGCAGCAAAAGGCGGGGCGGGATTTGCTCTATGCCGATCTCTTCATGACGGAGAGTCTGGTCTTTGATGCCGCGAGCGGCAGCGAGAACCGCATCGTGCTGGAGGCGGACGCGGATCTCGGCATCGGCTCGGTCAATTTCTCCCGAAGCGGAGAGGGCGCGGCGAGCTTCACAATCTCGAGCGCGGCAAATGAGCTCGGCCGCACCTACATGCTTAACTCTGCGGGCTATGACGTCAGCGAGGGCGTTTCCGTGCATCTGCAACTCGCCAATACCGAGACGGACGCTGCGGGCAACGCCTATGTGCGTGAGTGGCGCAAAATCGGCGCGGGAGACCTGTACCTCGAGGGGCAGGGCAACAATGAGATTTTCCTCAATGTCGGCGGCAGCGGCACTACGTATCTGGCGGAGCATGGCGGTTATGCGGCCTACAACGTGCTCATCAACAACGGAGCGACCGTGAATCTGGGCGGCGATGCCGCGCAGGTGGCGCGCGATGTCACCTTCGGCAACGGCGGCGGTGTGCTGGACCTAGGCGGTGCGGTGCAGATGGAGTGGAACAATGCAAATACGCCCGACGGAGCATTTACGATTCACGCGCTCACGCAGGACGGCATCATTGCCAACACGGCGGCAGGAGCGACGGCGGAGCTGCGCTACACCGAGAGCGGCAAGACAAGCTTCCTCGGCTCCTTTGCGGACGGCAACGGCGCTTCGCTGAAGATTACCTATGACGGCGGCATCGCCTCCTCGTGGACCCTCAACAGCATCCACACCGACCTGCGCGGTGCCGAGAGCGGCCTGGCGGTGGCGAGCGGTGCCGTGACGCTGGAAGGTATGCTGACGGTGCATGGCGAAGGCTCGGCCACGGGCTTCGGCACGGCTCGCTACGTGAACCCCGAGGATTGGCACTATGCCGATGCCCGCATGAATGTGACCGTGGCGGGCGGTGCCGCATTTACGCTCGGCTCCCACGCGCGCCTGACGGGTGATATCACCGTGGAGCAGGGTGGCACCTTCGTGCTCAACGAAGGAGTGAAGCATCAGTACGAGTATGTGGAGGGCGGAGCCCGCACGCAGGATACCTATCAGCTGCGCGAGTACTACGGCCTGCATGGCAATGTAGCGGTGCAGGGGCAGATGCAGGTGCGCTTTGCTGAGGGAACGGATAGTACTAATGTGCTGACGGGCAAGCTGACGGGCACGGGCTCCCTGAGCGTGGATACGGCGCAGGGCACGCTGGTGCTCAGCGGTGAGAACACCCTCTCGGGCGAAAAGAGCATCTCGCGAGGTACGGTCGTCGCCGCGCAGGAGAGCGCCTTGGGCGATACGTCCGAGCACAAGTGGGTGGTCAGCAAACAGGCTGTGCTCGCCGCGGAGGAGACCTCCGCAGCGGCGGCCCTGTCCCATGTGGATACCGCTTCCGCCGGCGTGTTGGCGCTTACGCAGGATGAGTCATCCGTGCTCAATCTCAACACGAGCGGGCACAGTTCGCTCATCATCGGCGCGGCTGAGGGACACTCCGTGCAGTACGGCTCGGCGAGTGAGACACTGTCTGCCGTGAACGGCAAGTGGGTGCTGGGCGGCGGCGGCGGTGAGCTGGTGGTCAATGCCCGCCTCAACGACAACAAGGGGCATTTGGTGCTCGGCAATGAGTACGGCATGGGCACCGTCACCCTCACCAACAAGAACAACCTCATCGGCGCGATTGAGTTTACGGGCGGGGTGACGCTGAACTTCACCAGCCGCGATGTGCTCGGCGGCGCGGAGGTGAAGCTGGATTATACCAACCGCGTGTTCGGTACCCCCGGAGCGGTGGATTTCATGTCCGATGAGGCGGAGGGTGTGTTCCTGCTTGACCGCGTTGCCGCGGATGATATGCCGCTCTTCTACCACCCCTTGATGAGCCTTGCTTCCGATGGGGATGTGACCTACACGGGCAATCTCTACATGGCCTTCAACGATACCTACCATTTCGGCGGCGGTAAGGGGACGCTTACGCTTGCGCAGACGCTGGAGGATACGCGCTTTAACCATGTGAATCTCGTGGTGGACGGCCAGACCTACAGCGGCGGCGTGACGGAGCTGCTCTCAGCCGTGACGCTCACGGGGCAGGTGACGGTCATGGGCTATGACGCGGAGAAAACCGCGCTGCGCACGGGCGATTCCACCCTGCGCGTGGCGGTGGATGACGCCCTCGTAACGGCTTCGGGTGTGACGCTCAAAGACGGCGGTATCCTCGACATCGGCGACACCACGCAACATTTCACCAAGCTGGCGGCAGAGAACGGCAGTATGCTGACGGGCACGGGCAAGGTGGAACTCACCGTGGAGGAGGGGGCGACTGCCTCCGTGAGCACGCTGATGGACGTGGGTAACTTCACCAAGAACGGCACGGGCACGCTGCTGCTCGGCGGCTCGAGTGCGACGCCGCTGCTGACGGTGGCAGAGGGCACGGTGCAGCTGCAATCCGCTACGGCGTTGAATGCAGAGGGAATCACGCATGTGCTCAGCGGAGCGGTGCTGGATACATTTACGGGCGGCGCAAACGGCAACATCGTGCTTGATAGCGGCAGCACTCTGCGCATGGGCAGCGGGGCGGTGAACGGCAATGTAGTGTTGTCCGCGGGAACGGCGCAGATGCTGAATGCAGCCAATGCCTCCACCAGCGTAGGTGCTGCGCTTCACATCGGAGAGCAGGCTCATCTGCGTATGTGCGGCGGCACTTATGTGCTCACCGGCTCCTCTTATAACGCGGAGGGTGGTTTGCTGACCTTGGAGGCCAAGCAGATGACCTTCCGGAACAATGTCTCCGTTACCGTGGGCGGCACGCTCCGCGCGGACGGCTCGGCGAACGAAGGCGGCGTGGTGACGCTCTACAGCGACCGCGATAATAATAACTCGCAGCGTATCATTGAGCATTTGGATGTTGTCGCGGGTACGGAGCTGCGCCTCAGCGAGCGCACATGGAACACCATTTGGAATATCCGTGCGCTCACGGGCGAGGGCAAGTTTACGTGGAACTCCGGGACGACTCACAACCTTTCCTCCCGCCTGATTCTGGATGGTGAGGGCGATTTCACGGGCGAGATTCTGCTCAACCGCACCCGTACCCAGAGCGAGAAACGCAGCTACCAGATTTTCACGGAACTGGCGCATGAAAAAGCCGTGCAGAATGCTGTGGTGGCGGTGCAGGGTGCCAATGCGGATAACCGCATGACGCTCGCCCTCAACGCCGACACGGTGCGGATGCAGGGGCTCAACGGCAATGAGTTTGCCGCTCTCTATGCGGGGGCGGCGCTGACGAGCGTAGGCGATACGGCTCCCGTTTCGAGCCGTGAGGCCACGCTGATGCTCACGGGTAAGGGGTCCTATTCCTATGCAGGCTGTATTCTCGGCGGAGAGGGGGCGAACGGCGTCAGCCTTGTCATGGACGGCGCGGGGAAGCAAGTCTTTACGGGGGATGTCAATCTGCGCAATCTGACGGTGAAACAGGGCGAGGTGAATTTCTCTGAGGGGACTCCGAATATCACGGGTGATGTCACTCTGTTCCGCGGGGCGTCTCTCTATGCGATGGCGCACCCGTTGGTCTTGCAGGCGGGGCAGACGCTGGCGCTGACAGGTGATGCGTCGGCCGCCTCGGCGCTGTCCTACACCATGCAGCTCAATGGTGCCTCGCTGGCTTTTGATACGGCTTCTCTTTCGAGCGAGAGCGCCGCGCTCTACGCGTATTCCCTTGAAAACACGGCGCAGACGCTTTCCGTCTCTTTCTCGGATCCCGTCCTGTTGCGCGCCGATACGGAGTATAAGCTGCTGCGCGGGTTCTCGCTGACGGGCTTTGATACGGCTCATTATGAAACACAGCTGCCGGGGGATTATCTGACGGCTTCTTATACGCAGAGTAAGGACGGTTTTTATGACTGTCTCAGCGTGAGATTCCGCTTGGCTGAAGGGGCGGGGCTCTGGCACGGCACAGCAGAGGACCGCGCGTGGACGGGCTCTCATTTCGGCGCTGATGTGACGCGGGCGGTCTTTAACGATTCCGCCGCCGAGCATGAGGTGCGCGTGACGGAGAATGTGCACGTGGCGGCTGCCGTGGTGGACTCTCATCAGGGCTACACCTTCCGCAACGAGGGGGCCACGGCGACCATCGGTACGTTTACACAGAATGCGGACAGCGCGACTGTGCTGGGCGCGGGGGCCGTGCGCATTACGGGGGAGACGCTGATTAACGGCGGTGTGCTGACCGTGCAGGATACGACTACGCTCGCCGGGGCCGTGAGCGGTGAGGGTACCCTCGCTATCGACTGGGACGGGCAGAGCGGAACCGTAAGCGGGCTGGGGCGCATCGGTACGCTGGCGGTGCAGAGCGGCTGCTATGAGGCCTCGGCCGCCGTCAATGCCGGGCTGATTCGCGTGAGCGAGGGTGGTAGCTTCCTTGTCAAGAGCGGAACGCAGACGGCGGATATGGAGCTCTCGGGTGCGGGCCGGAGCAGCGGCGCGGATGCCGCGGGTGCGTTGGTGCTGCGCAACGGCACGAGCGTCTCCGGCAACATCACCTTGGCGGGGGATGCTTCCGTGGCGGTGGCCAAGGGGCATACCGGCAACCTTAACGGCGCCCTCTTCTCTGACGCGGCCGTGCTTATAAAGCAGGGCGAGGGAACGCTCAATATCGGCCAGAATGCCTCGGTGTCGCTGGCCGGGCTCGAGGTGGCGCAGGGTACGGTGCAGCTCACCCGCAATAACACGGCAGAGAAGAACATCGGCAAGCTGACGATGGCAGGCGGTACCACCTTCATCCAATACAGTCAGGTGCAGCCCAACTCGTTCATGAGCATTGACTCCTTGGAGCTGACGGGCGAGACGGCAACCTTGCAGCAGAATTACAACTCCGGTGCGATATCCGTGGGGGCGCTGACTATGGCAGAAGGTGTTGAATCCGCAACACTCAAGCTGGTCAATGCGGCGAAATCGACTCGTCTCGCCACCTTCGAGCTGGGGGGCAACGGCGGCAATTTCAAGGGCACGATCGAGCTGACCTCGACCGACAACGGTGCTTCTCGCAACGCGGCGTTGACCCTCAACGATGCTTCGGTCGCGCAGCATGCCCGCATCGACCTCAAGAGCGCGGTGTCATCCGGCGCGCAGCTCGGACTCGGTATTCATGCTGATGCCGTTACGGTGGCTGGCCTGAGCAGCGGGCAGAGCCTCGGCAACCGCGCCTCCGTCTTTTCCGGCGCGGCCGTGCTCAACGGCGCCGGCTTTGCCGCGGCGGATGCGGACACCGTTCGCACGCTCACTATCAACACGGCGAGCGGCACGGATGACAGCTTCTACGGGACGGTGGGCGCCAAGCTCAACCTCGTGAAAGACGGCGCGGGCGCGCAACGATTCCTCGGCACATCGGATGCTTTCGACGGCAGTCTGACCGTGAATGCGGGCACGCTGGCCCTGAAGGACAACGCCGTCAAGATGCTGGCTCAGGCGAGCTCCGTGGCTCTCAACGGCGGCACGCTGGAGCTAAACTTCGCCGCCGATGTGACAGTTGATAAATCTGTGATCGGCGAGGGCTCCGCCCTCGTCAAGAAGGGTGCAGGCGCGGTGAGCTTCACCAAGTCCGTGACGGTGGATGCTCTTGAGCTGTCAGGCGGCGCCGTGCGCCTGGAGCAGGACGGTGCTGCCGCCACCTTCACGGCGCTGAACGGCACGGGCTCGGCGGGCAAGCTCTCGTTAGACGCAAATGCTGACGGTTCGCTTTCCGTTTCCGGCGACGGAACGGTGCTGGAACACCTGCTGATTGATTTGGCGGAGGATACACAGCTGAATCTCTCGGATGTGGTGTTGGCCTCCTCCTCCAAGCTGACGGATGACCTTGCGTTTGTGCAGGTCAACAACGTCACCTTGCAGGCGCAAATCGGGGTCAACACGGCAGAGCCTGTTGAGGTGCGCGCTGCCGAGTCCTCGGCTATGGTACCGAGTTCCGGGCAGGGGGCCGGGCTGAGCATGGCCGCGGGCGATGCCGTCTGCGCGCTGACACTCACGAATGTGGAGAATGTGCAGCTCAGCGGCTCTCATCTGCACATCGAGCTCAGCGGGCTTGAGCCGGCGTCTCTCGCGGGGTATCAGTGGGTAAGCCTCACGCTTTCGGGCGAGGCGACTTTCGACGCCGCGCTGGATGTCACCCTCTCCTGCAACGGCGCGACACAGGTTGGTTACTATCGGGGTGAGGGGGGGCCCTTCGGCACGGTTTACTTCGAGTCGGCACCCTTTGCCGCGCCCGAGCCCGCAACGGCTACGCTCAGTCTGCTGGCGCTTATGGCTCTGGCTGCTCGCCGCCGCAGAAAGTAAGCGGCCCGCCCGCCATTTGCCGATTCAAACGGCCCGTTGCCGATGCACGGGCCGTTTTTCCTTGTCTTTACGGCCTTTTGAGCTTGCCAAACGGCGGGCGGAGTGGCAAGATAGGCCCGGAAAGTGCGAGCAACCGCGCGCTTTTATCTTTTTTTTATACCATGAAAACGCTCAAGCGATTCCTGATTGTCGGCGCCCCCGCTTCCGGTAAGGGTACTCAGTCCAATTTCCTCTCCACGACCTATGACCTGAAGCCCCTCTCCACGGGCGCTCTGCTGCGTGCTGAAATCGCCGCGGGGTCCGAGCTGGGTCTCGAGGCCAAGAAGTACATGGACGCCGCCATGTTCGTGCCCGATGAGGTTGTGAACGGCATCGCCGCCAAGTGGCTCGGCGAGAACAAGGAGGCCGGCTGCCTGCTCGACGGCTATCCCCGCACGGTCGCTCAGGCCGAGACGCTCGATAAGAATCTCGAGGCCATGGGCCTTGCCGTGGACATCGTCGTCTACCTCAACGTTTCCTACGAGCTCATCGAGGCCCGCATGATGAAGCGCAAGGCTTGCCCCGCCTGCGGTGAGACCACCCGCAACGGCGAGGAAATCTGCCCCAAGTGCGGCGGCAAGATGATTGTCCGCACGGACGACAACCCCGAGGCCTTTGCCAAGCGCATGAAGGACTACCAGACCCTCACGGTGCCCGTCATCGACCACTATGCCAAGCAGGGCAAGGTGGTGGAAGTCGCCGTTACCGAGGAAGGCGAGCCTGAGGCCGTCTCCGCCCGCATCGCTGCGGCCATCCGCGCCTACGCCGAGGCGTAAAGGAATTACAATTTACAAATTACAAATTGTAATATTCGTGCGGCTGACGCCGCAGAGTAACGAAAATGGTCTGACGCAAGCGTCAGACCATTTTTTGTAGCCCGCGAGCGAAGCGAGCCGAATTTACTAATTTGTAATTTGTAAATCATCCTTGCCACGGGCGGAAGAAGTCCGCCACGGGTTTATCGTCCGCAATGTGGCGGAGCAAGGCGGTGCCGAAGATAGCCGCCTCGGGGCGGGCGTCCTCGGGCAGGGCGTCGAGCTGGTCGGGGTGGTGAAGGCCGAAGCCCACCGCCAGCGGCACATTCGGGAAAGCCTTGCGCGCGCGGCGCATGGTGTCCGCGATGATTTCCACGTGGTTGTTGGTGCCGCCTGTGGTGCCGAGCACGGAGACCACGTACACGTAATCGCGGGTGTAGGGGGCGTATTCCAGCATGCGCTCGTAGGTGGTGTTCTGGCCCACCAGCGTGATGAGGGAGAGGCCCTGCTTATCAAAAGCCTCGCGGAACTCAGCGGTTTCCTCCAGCGGCATGTCGGGGATGACGAAGCCGCACACGCCCACCTCCGCGCAGTCGGCGGCGAGCTTGTCGAGCCCGTACTGCAGGAAGGGATTAGCGTAGCCCATGAGCACAATCTTGGCCTTGATTTGCCCCTTGCGGGCGCGCAGGCCCTCAATCGTGCCCGAGAGCGTCACGCCGTCGGCGAGCGCCTGTCGACTGGCCGCCTCGATGACGGGACCGTCCGCTACGGGGTCGGAGAAGGGAATGCCCAGCTCGATGATGTCTGCGCCCGCTGCATCAATCTCGGCAAGCTTGCCCCAGAACGCAGCGGGCGTGGGGTAGCCGGAGGTGATGTAGGGGATGAGGGCGTAGCGGCCCTGTGCGTGAGCGTTGAGAATCGTGTCTTTCATGGAAGCGAGAGGTCAGTCGAGGGTGATGTGTTGCAGCGCGTGAGCGAGGTCCTTGTCGCCGCGGCCTGAGAGGTTGACGAGCACCTTGCTGCCCGCGGGAATCTCCGCGGCGTGCGAGAAGACCCACGCAAGCGCGTGGCTGGATTCCAGCGCGGGGATGATGCCCTCCGTGCGGGAGAGTCGCTTGAAGGCGTCGAGCGCCTCTTGGTCGTAGGCGATGCCGTAGTGCGCGCGGCCGATGCTGTGCAGGTAGACGTGCTCGGGGCCCACGCCGGGGTAGTCGAGGCCCGCGGAGATGGAGGAGGACTCCTCAATCTGGCCGTGCTCATCCTGGAGCAGCATGGTAAGCTCGCCGTGCAGAATGCCGGGCTTGCCGAGGTTGATGGCGGCGGAGTTCTCGCAGCCGGGCTCGCCCGTGCCGCCGGCCTCCACGCCGATGAGTTTTACGCCTTCATCGCCTACGAAGGGGTAGAGCATGCCGATGGCGTTAGAGCCGCCGCCCACGGCTGCCACCACATAGTCGGGCAGGGAGCCGGTCTTGGCGAGCATCTGCGCGCGCGCTTCCGTGCCGATAACCTTTTGCAGGTTGCGGACAAGGGTGGGGAAGGGGTGCGGGCCCGCTGCCGTGCCGAACACATAGAGCGTGTCGTGCTGGTGGGAAATCCAGTAGCGCAGGGCCTCGTTGATGGCATCCTTCAGGGTGCAGGAGCCGTTTTGCACGGGCACGACCGTGGCGCCCATGAGCTTCATGCGCTGCACGTTGGGGGCTTGGCGCTCCACATCTTTGGCCCCCATGAATACCGTGCAGCGCAAGCCGAACTTGGCCGCGGCGGTGGCTGTGGCGACGCCGTGCTGCCCCGCGCCCGTCTCGGCAATGACGTGGGTCTTGCCCATCATTTTGGCAAGCAGCGCCTGACCGATGGCGTTGTTGATTTTATGCGCGCCCGTGTGCAGCAGGTCCTCGCGCTTGAGGTAGAGCTCAAAGCCCAGCTCCTTGGAAAGATTCTCGCAGAGCGTGATGGGGGTTTCTCGGCCGCAGTAATTCTCCAGCAGATCGCGCAGCGTGTTTCGGTACTCCTCGCTCGGCATGATGCGTTCGATGGCTTCTTCCAGCTCCGTCAGCGGGGGCAGCAGGATTTCCGGCACATAGCGGCCACCGAACTCACCGAAATAGCCGGGGCGGGGGAGCTTGTCGAGTTGTTTCATAAATCTTATCTTATATAGGTTTTCCGATGCATAAAAAGTGCCTTGGTTCATCGGGAAGCCAAGGCGTCATGAAAAATCGTGATGATGAGTGCGCGCCGAGGCGGCACGCGGTGCTTCCCGTGTGTCAAGAGCGTCGCCAACGCCAAGCCTCCGTTTGGAAAAAGTGTCTCATCGCCCTTCATGATAGACCTCACCTACGCGCCCGCGCAAGTGCGCGCTTTGTCATAACAGAAAGAAAATCAGACTGACGCCTCGCCGTACAGGGTAAAGCCCGTACATTCCGTGATGGTGACAGGGATGAGGGTGCCTACCTTGCCGCCGCCGTTCGTGATGATGACAGGCTTGTTCTGCGAGGTGCGACCTTGCAGACGGTCGGGGTTGGTCTTGCTGGGACCTTCCACGAGGATGGTCTGCTGCGTGCCGACAAGGGCTTGGTTGCGGGCAACGGCGATGCGGTTCACCACCTCCAGCAGCGCTTGGTTGCGCCGCTCCTTCTCGCGGTAGTGGATTTGCCCCGGCAGCTCGGCGGCCACGGTGCCGCGGCGGCGGGAGTATTTGAAGATGAAGGCGTTGTCGAACTGCACATGCTCCACCGCCTTGACGGTCTCCTGGAAATCCTCCTCCGTCTCGCCGGGGAAGCCCACGATGATGTCCGTGGTGATGGAGAGGTCGGGACGGGCGGCGCGCATGGCATCGCAGAGGGCGAGGTACTTTTCGTTCTTGTACGGGCGGTACATGGCCTTCAGGATGCGGTCGCTGCCGCTCTGCATGGGGAAGTGGATGTGGCTGCAGAGCTTCGGCAGGTAGGTGTAGGCATTCACGAGGTCCTCGCGGAAGCCGATGGGGTGCGGCGAGGTGTAGCGGATGCGTTCGATGCCGTCAATCTCGTGCACGGCTTCCAGCAGACGCACGAAGGCGCCCTTGCCGTCGATGACGGGCTCCGTGCGACCGTAGCGGTTCACAATCTGCCCGAGCAGCGTCACCTCTTTGATGCCCTTGTACGCGAGCTTTTTGATTTCGTCGATGATGTCCGCATGCGGGCGGCTGACCTCCGCGCCGCGTGTGCTCGGCACAATGCAGTAGGAGCAGTGCATGTCGCAGCCCTGCGCGATGGAGACGAAGGCCGAGCAGGAACTCGTGTTCGGCAGGTGGTCAACGACCGTATTCTGGAAGCCCTGTTCCTCCACGATGGAGCAGATGTGCGCGCCCTTGCGGAGCGGTTCGCTGAGCCCCATGCCGAGACGGCTCTTCAGCAGGCGGTTGCAGAGCTCAAAGACGTGGTGGTACTGCTGCGTGCCCGTCACGATGTCCACGCGCGGCACCTCCTTGAAAATCGCTTCGCCGAGGCTCTGGCACATGCAGCCCATGAAGCCGTACACTACCCAGGGCTTGGCATTCGGGCGGGAGCACATCAGCCCCATCTTGCCGAGTGCCTTCAGCTCCGCCTTCTCGCGCACGGAGCAGGTGTTGATGAGGTACACGTCCGCCTCGTTCTCATCCTGCGTGAGCGTGTACCCCTCCGCCACGAATCGGGCAGCAACCTGCTCCGACTCGCGCTCATTCATTTGGCAACCGTAGGTCTTGATGAAAACGGAAGGCATAATGGATTTACTAGGTACTATGTACTAGGTACTATTTGGAAAAATCGTGCGCGGCGTTGCCGCGCAGCGTTTGGGAAATGAATAATGTTTGCTAGGTACAATGGCGGGTGGCACTTAGCTTCGCGGGCCCGCGGCGATAGCCGCCGAACTCTCAAATAGTACCTAGTACATAGTACCTAGTAAATATTTTTACTTGTTCATCTTCGCCCAGGAGTCGCGCAACCCGACGGAGCGGTTGAACACGGGGTGTTCGGGGCTGTGGTCGTAGCGGTCGGCGACGAAGTAGCCCGTGCGCTCGAACTGGCAGAGGAACTCGTTGGGGGCGGCGGCCAGCGCGGGCTCCACCACGGCATCCGTGAGGACGGTGAGGGAATCCGTGTTGAGGGAGGCCATGAAGCCTTCGGGGTTGGCATCGGGAGCCTCGTCCTTGAACAGGCGGTCGTAGAGACGGATTTCCGCCTTCACGCCGTGGGGCACGGACACCCAGTGAATGGCACCCTTGCACTTGATGCCCTCGGGCGGGTTGGAGCCGACGGTGCCGGGAATAATTTCCGCCTGCACCTCCGTCACCTTGCCGTTCTCGTCGGCGGTGTACCCCGTGCAAATCATGCAGTAGCCGCCGCGCAGGCGCACACAGGCACCGGGGGAAAGGCGCTTGTACTTCTTGGGCGGTTCCACCATAAAGTCTTCTTCGTCAATCCACACCTCCTTGGTGAGCGTGAGCTTGCGGTTGCCAAGCTCGGGCTGCTCGGGGTTGATGACGACCTCGACCTCTTCCTCCCAGCCCTCGGGCACATTGGTGAGGACGAGTTTGAGGGGGTGCAGCACGGCCATGCGGCGTTCGGCGCTGTGGTTCAGCTCGCTGCGCACCTCGTTTTCGAGGCGGGCGACATCCGTGTTGCCGTTGAACTTGGTGATGCCCACACCCTCGCAGAAGGCGACGATGGCCTTGGCGGGGTAGCCGCGGCGGCGCATGCCGCAAATCGTGGGCATGCGGGGGTCATCCCAGCCCGCGACGGTGCCTTCCTCCACCATCTGGCGCAGCTTGCGCTTGCTCATGACGGTGTAGGTGATGTTCAGGCGGGAGAACTCGCGCTGCTGCGGGCGGGCGGGCACATCGCAGTTGTCGATGACCCAGTCGTAGAGCGGGCGGTGGTTCTCGAACTCCAGCGTGCAGAGGGAGTGCGTGATGTGCTCGTAGGCGTCCTCCAGCGGGTGCGCGAAGTCGTACATCGGATAAATGCACCACTTGTCGCCCGTGTTGTGGTGGCGGTCATAGGAGATGCGGTAGATGACGGGGTCGCGCATGTTCATGTTGCTGCTGGCCATGTCAATCTTGGCGCGGAGCACGGCGCCGCCTTCGGGGAATTTTCCGGCTTTCATCGCCTCAAACTGCGCAAGGTTTTCCTCCACGGGGCGGTCGCGGAAGGGGGAGGGGGTGCCGGGGTGCGTCAGGTCGCCGCGCTGGATGCGCATCGTCTCGCGGTCCTGCTCATCCACATAGGCGAGGCCGCGCTTGATGAGGTCCACGGCGCAGTCGTAGTAGAAATCGAAGATGTTGGAGGCCCAGTACAGGTGCTCGCCCCAGTCGAAGCCGAGCCAGTGGATGTCCTCTTGGATGGAATTGACGAACTCGACGTCCTCCTTGCAGGGGTTGGTGTCATCGAAGCGCAGGTGGCACACGCCGCCTTGCTCCGCGCTCTCCTTCGCCACGCCGAAATCAAGGCAAATCGCCTTCGCGTGACCGATGTGCAGGTAGCCGTTCGGCTCCGGGGGGAAGCGGGTGATGGGGTGCGTGTAACCCTTCTGCTCCATATCCGCCACAATCCACTCGCGGATAAAGTCCTTGTTCTTGTCAATCGCCATGCGCGCGATTATAGGGAAACACGCCCGCAAAATCAAGCGCAATCAAG
>JAKSOV010000026.1 GCA_024405415.1 Akkermansia sp. | reverse complement strand
TTGATAAATAGTACCTAGTACATAGTACCTAGTAAATCCCGACAAATTCTCATTTCCCGTGGTGGTCCACCTCGATGCTCATGGCCAGCAGGCGGAAATCCGCCAAGCCCTCGCAGCGTAGGCAGAAGCCCTGCCCCACGCCCGCATCGGGCATCTGGTCCAGCCGCAGAGAGCCGGTATACGGAGCCTCGAGATGCAGGACAGCGGGGTCCATGTACTCCCAGCGCGAGGCATGAGCCGCCTTGTAGGCAAACTGCAACCCGCTTTCGTACAGGCGCAGGCGCACGCGGCTGAACTCGCGCACGGAGTTAAAGCTCATCTCGCTTTCCATAGGCATCGTCTGCAGCTCGGAGCGGAAGGGGAGCCCTGCCAGATACCTGCCTGCCGACGGCGCTTGCAGGGCACCGTCCGCTCCCACCGTTGCAGTACAGACTTCGTGACCGTTCTGCAGGAGCATCACCTTCTGCCCGGCGAGGTAGTCCAAACCCGTGGCTCTGCCGGTCTCATCCGTTTGCAGCTCCGTACAGGCATCCAGATACGGGTTAGCCTCCGTCAGGCGCTCTACCGTCACGGTGCCGTTGCCCTCATGGCGCAGCACCATCCACACATCATCCCGCTCTGCGCCGGGATGCGGCAGCGTGACTACATGCAGCACGCGGCGGCCCTCAAAACACACCCGCTGCCAAGCCATCACCTGCTGCTCGGGATGCAGCGTCAGCACGGCGGCGCTGCCGTCGTTCATCACCGTCCAGATATAAGAGCCGCTGCCTTCCTGCACCGCGTACTCCCGCACCCCTGCGCGGAATAGGTGCTCTGCCATCAGGCTGACATCCGTAGCGGAGAAGCCGTCCGCCTCCAATTTATAGGAAATCTCGCGGAGCCGCTTACCGCCGCGCTGGGGGAACAGCACGCAGCCTTCCACCGACAGGGGCGGCATATTCTCACAGCCCACCGCCGTCTGGAGGCGGAAGTTCGCATTGGAAGGGCTCAGAGGGCCGCCGTCCCCGCCACCCAGCGTCCATACGCCCTCCGAGGTACCCACCAGCATCTGGCGGGAGGGTACCACCCAGCAAATGCGGCTCTGGTTATCCGAGGCAATCGTGAGGTGCATGGCGCTGTCATCTTCGGAACTGACGCGGAAGTTGTGGAAATCATCCGTCACACTGCCCACGAGCGTCGTCGGGCTCTTGCGCATGCCGCCGAACCACAGGCGGTCGGAAGAATAGGAAGAAAAGGTCGGATAGCCGTTATACACGCCGAAGGCGCCGAAGCTCCATTTCTGCGTGCTGAAATATCGGGGCAAATCGCTGTAATAGCTCAGGCATTCAGCCTTGGCCTTGCGTGCGCCCAACACCTCAGTAATGCGGTACTTGCACTCACGCTCTCCGCTGAAGCGCCGGAACACCACGTAGGAACCGAAGGCCGCCGTGTCCGACTCCCGACACACCAGCATGAGGCGGCATGGCTGAGACTCCGACCCGCTCAATGCCCAGTTCCGGCGCTCCGAATAGCCGTTCTGCTCAAACGTCTTGATACACGTCCAATCCCACCGATAAGGGTGGCGAGCGTTCTCACCCTCTCCGTCAAAGAGAATTGAGGGTTTCCATTTGTCATAGGAACGCCGGATTTCCCACTTAGCATTCCATGTTCCCTGCGTGCGCAGCTCCCAATCGCGGCAAATCTCAAAGGGATTCACCCACTGATAGAGCAAGGGAATACCGGGCATCAGGAACTGCGGGTACATCGCAGGGTCATCGACGCCGCGGTAATCCGCCGGGGTGTACTCCCGAAGCACCGTCCAGAACTGCAACATATTTGTCTGCGCCGACACGCGGTAGTAATAGGTTCCGGGGCGGAGGGTTGCCTGCCCCAAAGGAGGCAGGACGGGAATATTCGTCGAGTAGTTGCTGTTGTTTTCCAGCAGCGTTTTTTCCTCGGCCTTCACATCCGCCATCACCCACTCATGCCCCGCCATGTCCGGCGTAAAGATTTCCTCACTATCCTCGGAAAGCTCCAGCAACACCTCATCCGAGTAGGCCTCACCCGAAACCGTCAGGGTCGCGCTGCGGGGAGCATACGTTGCGCGCGGAAAGGGCGAAAAATCCGGCACTTCCCAGCTCCATTGCGTGTCCGTCGAGCGATACAATACGACGGGAAGATGCGTCGGGCAGGTGACATACACGGCATCATTCACCTGCGTGAAGCGCAGCGAACGCACCTGCTCCGCGCTCTGCCACGGCACATCCAGCACATAGGGTACCGCGCTGCCGTCCCGCGGCACCGTCAGCAGCACACCGTCGCGATACACCCGCATGCCGCCGGGGAAAAACTCCAGCAACAGCGCATCCGTCTCCGAATACGTAAAGTCGAACAGGCGGACAGCATCCGCCTCCTGAGAGCCGGCCATGGCCACAAAGGCGGTGCCGTGTCGTCGCTCCACGCCGCCGTAGGGCTGCACGATGAAATTGCGGATGCTCGCAGCACCGCGACGATAGGCCTGCAAATCAAATCGGGTATCGAGCCAAGGGGTCAGCTCGCCCGAGGTAAAACCGAGAAGGTGAGGAATCTCCTGCATAGCCCAGCTCTACCACAGTCATCCCGCCCGAGCCAAGCGCCGCCGCGCCCCGCTTCTCCTCCGCCCCGCCGCGGGCAGGAAAGAGCAATAAGGCTTTTCGCGTTCCTCCCCGCCTGTTACCACACGCCCGCCATAAGCTGACAAATTGTCGGCTTGCGTGCCTGCGAGGACGGGAGGATGATAAGGGAAGCGAATGACGGAGCGACAGGACAGAACATGCGTGCAGCCGATGACAGCAGCACTGCTGTGTCTGGCGCTGTCCCTACTGATGCACACCGCGCTGGCAACCCTGCTGCTCCTTTTGCCCGAGAACGCGAAGAAGACACCCCAAACACCACGCGCAGGAATGGCGCGAATGGTGCAGGTGGTACGAGTAAAGGCAGAGGCCCGGCCCGACGAAAAAGAAAGGCCGAAGACGCCGACGGCCGAGAAGAGCGAGCAACCGTTTGCCAAGACCAGCGCCGATACCCCCCGGCAGCGGCCCGAGCACGCCGATTTTGAAGGAGCGCGCGACACCCGCGCCATGAGCGATCCGACAGCCCGCGACCGCCGCAGCGAGGCCGAGGCCCCCGCCCAATACGGAAGAGAACGCACGGATGAGGAAGAAATTGTCACCTTTGACCAAGATAGACAGGAGGGAGACCTCGCCTACGAAGGTAAGCAGCAGACGCCCCCTGCCCCGGCAGAGCCGACCACGGCGGACGAGCACCCCGCGCAACCGACACCGCCCCCCGCAGAAGGCAGCCCCGAGAGCGAGCGGACGGAGGGACGGGGAACGCTGTCGGGCCGGGCACGAGCCATGCTGACGACAAGTCCGTTGCAGGAAGACCTATTCGGCGAACTGAAGTTGACCGACCGCCCTGCGGAAACAGAACGGGAGGACGGCGAAAGCGCTGCACGCGGGCTTGCTGATTCGGACGGGGAAAGCGCCGAACCGACGCAGCCTCAACGCGCGGCGCGACGCCGCTTCTACGACCCGGCCCTCTCGGCGGAGGCCCAGCAACCGGGCTTCCGCACAGAGGAACGGCGCACGCGCAGCAGCGGGCGCTTTATCTTCGGCAAGGGGGCTGCGCTCAACGTAGCAGCCACCCCGCGAGGCCGGTACGAAGCCGAGATTTACCGCCGCGTCGCGCGGCTTTGGTATGCCGCCTGTGATGACCACCGCGGCGACATCATCCCCGGGCGCCTGACCATCAGCCTGCGCTTGGACAGGCACGGGCACTTGGTGAATATGCACCTTCTGAGCCGCAGCGGCGCGAGCGTCAGCCAACAGTCCTTCACCTTCGCCGCCATCCGTCGCGCCGCCCTGCCCGCCATGCCTGTCCCCGTGCAGGCAGAAATGGTCGGCGAGCTGCTGGAGCTGATTTTCACCTTCCATTTCGATTAACCCGAACCGACACACACTTATGTACGACACCATCCGCCATTTCTTCGAGGCCTGCTATCCCTTCGGTTACCCGCTGCTCACCTGCTCCGTGGTTCTGCTGGCCGCCGTTCTCTACCACCTGATTTTCGTGAGCCGCCCACAGGCAAAAGCCACCGCCGCGCTGGCGGCGGGCCACGGCCATGGAGAGCTGGCCGACATCGCCCGCGAGGCGCAGGACGACGGCAACGAGGCCGCCACCGAGGCGCGCCTGGCACTCTATGCAGACCAAGGCCGCGCGGGGCTGACGCTCATCAGCATCATCACGGACATCGCCCCCATGCTCGGCATTCTGGGCACGGCCTGGGGCTTGGTGGAGATTTTCGGCGTATTCGGCGCGCCCGACGCACAGGAGGGCATTGCCCTCGGCATCTCCAAAGCGCTCTACACCACGATTTTCGGTCTGGCGATTGCCGTGCCCGGCATGATTGCCCGCACCTGTTTCGAGCGCGCGCTGGAGCGCCGCGCCGCCCGCCTCAACGAGCTGTTCACGGCAATTCTCGCCCGCCGCAAGGCACAGTAACCCGGTCGCGCGCCATGAAGATTTACACCCGAAAACCGATACTCAGCGCGATTAACATCGTGCCGATGCTGGATATTCTCACCATCCTGCTCATCTTCTTCATCGTCCACACGGAGTTGAAGCGCCAAGTGAATGTGCTCAGACTCGACCTGCCCGAGACTCATGCTCTGGCGGGAGAAAACGGACACCCTGATGATATCCTGCTGGAAGTGGGGGCAGACGGTGCCGTAGCTCTCGCGGGGCGTGAAATCGCCCCGGCGGAGCTGGCCGAGGCGGTGCGAGCCCTCCGCCGAGAACACCCCGAGGCGCAGCTGCAGGTCTCCGCGGCACAAGGCGCCTCCATGGGCCGTTTTATCGAGGTGATGGATCTACTCTCCGAAGCCGGCTGCCGACCCGATGAGGTGCCCGTGCGCATCGAGTACAAACCGTGATTGCGAGACTCGGGAATTGCGCTTGCCTTGCAGTGTCTTTTCCTGTATAATCTCGCGCGTCATGACTGAATTGCCCAAGGCTTACGAACCGACTGTTGTTGAAGAGAAGTGGCAGAGCCGCTGGATGAATGAGGGTTGCTTCCATGCAGACCCCCACTCCGCCAAGCCCGCGTACAGCATTGTGATTCCCCCGCCCAATGTCACGGGTGTGCTGCACATGGGCCACGTGCTCAACAACACGATTCAGGACATTCTCGCCCGCCGCGCCCGCCAGGAGGGCAAGGAAGTGCTCTGGCTGCCCGGCACCGACCACGCCGGTATCGCCACGCAGGCCCGCGTGGAGAAGGAGCTGGCCAAGGAGAACCCGCCCCGCACGCGCTACGATGTGGGTCGTGAAGACTTTGTGAAGATGGTGTGGGAGTGGAAGAACAAGCACGGCGGCATCATCATCAAGCAGTTGAAGAAGCTCGGCTGCTCCTGCGATTGGGAGCGCGAGCGCTTCACCATGGACGAGGTGTACGCCCCCGAGGTGGCCCGCGTCTTTGCCGAACTTTTCAAGGAGGGTCTCATCTACCGCGGTCGCCGCATGGTGAACTGGGACCCCGTGCTCTGCACCGCCCTCTCCGATGAGGAGGTGGAGATGACCCCCACGCACAGCAAGCTCTACACCATCCGCTACAAGCTGGCGGACGGCAGCGGTCAGCTGCTGGTCTCCACCACCCGCCCCGAGACCATCATGGCCGACGTGGCCGTGGCCGTGAACCCCAAGGACCCGCGCTTCGGACACCTCGTGGGCAAGACCGTCATCCGCCCGCTGGTGGAGAAGGAAATCCCCATCATCGCCGATGAGCATGTGGAAATCGACTTCGGTACGGGTGCGCTGAAAATCACCCCCGCCCACGACCGCACCGACTTCGAGGTCGGTATGAAGAACGGGCTGGAAATCATCGACATCCTCACCGCCGACGGCCACATCAACTGCCCCGACTGCCCTGAGCTGCACGGGCTGGACCGCTTCGTGGCTCGTGACAAGTCCATCGAGCTCATCGACGCGAAGGGTCTGCTGGAGAAGGTGGAAGCCTACGACAACAACGTGGGTCTCAGCCAGCGCAGCGGCGTGCCCATCGAGCCGCGCCTGAGCATGCAGTGGTTCCTCAAGTACCCCTGCGTGAAGGAGGCCGCCGATGCCGTGGCCAACGGCGACATCGTCTTCCGCCCCGCCCGCTGGGCCAAGACCTACGCCCACTGGCTGGAGGGCATTCAGGACTGGTGCATCAGCCGCCAGCTCTGGTGGGGTCACCGCATCCCCGTCTGGTACCGCAAGGACAAGGCCGCCGCGTTGCAGGAGGCGACCAAGCTCGACGCCGCCGACATGGCCGCGGGCGACATCTATGTGAGCGCTACGCCCCCCGCCGACCCCGAAAACTGGGTCCAGGATGAGGACGCGCTCGACACCTGGTTCTCCAGCTGGCTGTGGCCTTTCGCCACCATGGACAAGGAGTGCCTCGCCAAGTTCTACCCCACGAGCGACCTCGTGACGGGTCCGGATATCATCTTCTTCTGGGTGGCGCGCATGATTATGGCGGGCTACCGCTTCGCGGACGGCAAGAAGCCCTTCGGCAACGTGTTCTTCACCTCCATCGTGCGCGACCTGCTGGGCCGCAAGATGAGCAAGAGCCTCGGCAACAGCCCCGACCCGCTGGACCTCATCGCCCGCTACGGCGCGGACGGTCTGCGCTTCGGCCTCATGCGCATCGCCCCCACGGGCACGGACGTCAAGTTCGACGAGAAGCAGATTGAGGAAGGCAAGAACTTTGCCAACAAGCTCTACAACGCCGCCCGTTTCCGCATGATGCAGGGCGAGGCCACCACGGAGCCCGCGCCCAAGTTCGCGCCCGTGCACATCGACATCCTTTCCAAGCTCAAGGAGCTGCACGCCACCGTGGCGGATGCCCTCGGCAAGTACGAGTTCAACACCTACACGCAGGCGCTCTACTCCTTCTTCTGGAACGAGTACTGCTCCCTCTTCCTCGAGGCCGTGAAGAACGACCTCCGCGAGGGCGAACCCGCCGTGAAGAACGCCACACTCTTCACCATGGACACCGTGCTGCGCCACTACCTCGCGCTGCTCGCCCCCATCATGCCGCACATCACGGAAGAGCTGTGGCAGAGCCTCGGCTTCGCCAAGAAGCACAACGACCTGCCGCTCATGAGCACGCCGCTCCCCTGCCCCTGCTCCCTGCTCGGCGGCATGGACGAGACGGACATCTCCAAAGCCCGCGCGCTGACCACCGCCCTGTACGAGACGGCCAACCGCGCCCGCAACCTGAAGGCGGAATACAATCTGGCCACCAACAAGAACGTCAAGTTCGTGGTGAAGCCCGGTGCCCTGCCCGTGGATGCCGACCTCGCCGCGCGCCTCGCCCTGCTGGCGGGTGCCAAGGAGACCGTCGTGGATGCCGCCTACGAAGCCCCCAAGGGCACGCCCACCGCACTCACGCCTTTCGGCGAGCTCTTCCTGCCGCTGGAAGGTCTCGTGGATGTGGAGGCGGAACGCGCCCGCATCGGCAAGCAGCTGGAGAAGATTGACAAAGAAATCATGAAGAGCAACGCCAAGCTCGGCAACAGCAAGTTCGTGGACCACGCCCCCGCCGAGGTGGTGGCGCAGGAGCGCGAGCGCCTCGCCGACTGGGAATCCAAGAAGGCGCAACTGACCGCCATGCTGACCGCTCTCGCTTAATCCGCCACCTCACCTCAACCGACCATGCCTGATACCATCATCGAGACCCTGAGCGCTGAAGAGCTGGCCGATTTAAAGCTCTGCGGCATCACCACGGAAGAACAGTTGCAGGAAAGCAGTCCGAGCACACTGTGGCGAGATTTGGAGCAGGCTCGCGAATTCTTCCCCGAGCACAGCTTTGCCCTGACCAAAGAGCGCTTGGCAGAGCTATGCGGGGAGGAGGAAGAAACGGAAGAGGAAGAGGAAACGCAGGATTCGGACATTCCGGGCCTCAACGAGGGGCAACCGGCAATCCCGACCGTGCAGTTCAAGCATAAGAAAAACCTGCGAAAGGAGATTCTCCGCGCGAGGGAACGCGAGGAGGAGCTGCGCCGCCGCACCAGCGAAATGGGTGCCATGTCCAAACTGGAGCGTTTGCATGGCCTGAGCAAGCACTTCCATGCCGTCCGCTGCAGCCATCAGCACCGCGTCCTGTTCGGCGCATGGGCCACGCTGCTGCTCATCGTGCCCTTCTGCGGGCTGGTGTTGATTCCCTTCCTGTTGCTCACGGGCGATATCGACAAGATGCAGCCCATCACCTTCGGCATTGCCTTTGCCGCTACGGTCCTGCCCTGGTTCTTCATCGCCCGCACGGCGGAATGCGGTGTCTGCCACATGCGCATCTTCTCGTTCAAGCACTACGGCCACCACCGCATGGCTCACCATATTCCCCTCCTGGGCTACACCATCGCTACAGCCCTGCATATCATCGCACTCTTCTGGTTCCGCTGCCCCGCCTGCGGTACGCAGATGAAGCTCTTCGGCGGCAGCCGCCGTCATCACCATCATCACTAAATCTTCCCGTCCTTGTGATGAAGCGCAGCCTCACTTTCGCACTCGCCTTGCTTCTCTCCCCCGCCGTCACAGCACAGGAGGAGCAGGCGACCGCGCAACAGGAAGCCGACGCAAACGCAACGCTTGCTGCGGACAGCCACACCGAGCTGGCCGACGCACTGGTGGATTTCCTGAGCCGCACCGATGCGTGTCTGGCCACCTGCACCGATGAACCCTCCGCGCGTGCCGCGCAGCCTCAACTGGAAGCCCTGCACCGCGAAGCCGCCGAGCTGGCCGCCCGCCAGGCTGAGCTGCCCGAACCCACCGTGCAGGACTACATGGCCACTCAGAATCGAGCTAACGATTTTCTACAGCTTTGGCAGTCGATACGCGCGCATCTGGCGCGCATGGAAAAGGCGGGCATTTTGCTCCCCGAAATCCGCCAAACGCTCCACATTGCCCCTGAAACAGGAGCAACCGGGCTATAACGACGGCTTGGATAAAAACTTTTTTCAAAAAAGAGCACCACAAGATGTGGTATGCTTTTTAACAAAGCTCTGCCACATCATCGGCAGCGGCGACCTGCCCGCCCAAGGCATCAGGAAAGGTAAAATTTTTATGCTTGCATAATGTCAGCAAAGCCGTAATATCGCGATGTACGAAGCAATTTTCCTGCTATGAGCAACGCCTCCCACGACAAGCTGACCGCCGCCGAAGTGCAACATCTCGCGGATTTCGTTCTCTTCTCGCAGCGCAGCTGCATCCTGCGCCTTTCCCCTGCGCTGAATCAGGGCAAGGTTTCCTATCCGCAGTTCTTCCTGCTGGCCTATCTGGCCGATGAGGACTGCCTCTCTATGAGCAGCATCGCCAAGATGATGGGCCACTCCACCGCAGCCGCCACCGGTATGGTGGACAAGCTTCAGGAGCTGGGGCACCTCAAGCGCTTCACCGCCGCCGCCGACCGCCGCAAAATCATGGTCAAAATTACCGATCAGGGCCGCGAGCTGGTGCAGCAGATGCGCAACAACATCGCCGGCGACCTCGCGGCCATGATGGCCCAAACCACCGAGGCTGAGAGCCTGAACCGCGCCGGCAAACTCGTCACGCGCCACGCAGCGGCCAACCAACTGTGAGCACCATGAGCAACTACTCCCCTTCCTATCTCGATAAGCTCAACGCCTATCCCGAGAACTTCGCCCGCTTCGTCACCCGTGTGCCCGGGGTGGATTGCACCACCGACCGCGCCGCCGTCATCTCCGCGCTGACCCCCACACACGAAGCCGTGCTGCGAGAAGGCGGCATCGACCCTAAGATGCTGCGCCGCGCTCAGCAGACACACAGCAACAAGGTGGCTCTCGTCGGCGATATCGGCTGCTCCTACCCCGTGGAGGGTGTGGATGCGCTCTTCTGCGACGGCGTAGCGGACTGCTGCCTCGGCATCTACGTGGCCGACTGCGCCGCCGTGTGGATTTACGACCCCGTGACGGGCTGCCGAGCGCTGGCGCACTCCGGCAAGCTCGGCACGCAGCAGAACATCGTGGCCGAAACGCTCCGAGCCATGCACAAGATTTTCCACGTACAGCCCATCGACTGCATTGCTGTCATCTCCCCCTGCATCCGCCCCCCGCACTACGAGGTGGACATCCCCACCCGCATTAAGGAGGAGCTGGCGGAAGCCGGCATGCTGCGCGAGAACATCATCGACAGCGAGCTGGACACCGCCGCCGACCTCGACACCTTCTACTCCTACCGCATGGAGAAGGGCAAGACAGGCCGCATGCTGGCTCTCTTCGGCCGCGTCACGCAGGAAAATGCCTGACGACACCAAACAGCAGCTGCGGCAACAGATGCTCGCGCGCCTGCGCGAGGCAGCTGCCGCAGACACGGAAGGGCGGCGCGCAGCCGCCCTTCGCCGTTTGCTGGCCCCGCTGCTGCAATGTGAGCGCCCCCTCACCATCGGGCTCTACTACCCGCTGCCGCACGAGGTCAATCTCCTCCCCCTGTTGCAGGACTACCCGCAACACCGCTTTGCCTTCCCCCGCTGCCTCAAAGAGCACCGCATGGAGTTCCGCCTTGTGCGCGAACCCGGGAAGGACACGGAACCTGCGGCCATGGGCATCCCCGCGCCGAAACGCACCCAAGTGCTCGTCCTCCCGCAGGAGCTCGACCTGCTCATCGTCCCCGGAGTAGCCTTCACGGCACAGGGCGAGCGCCTCGGCTACGGCGGCGGCTACTACGACCGCTACATCCCCCTCTGCCCTCAGGCGCGCCTCCTCGCCTGCGCCTTCCACGAGCAACTCGTCCCCCACCTGCCCACAGGACCGCACGACTGCCGCATCCCCTGCGTACTGCATGAGTAAGCCACGGGCCTGATAAGGCCGGGGCCATAACCGCGGCACAACTCAAAGCTCCAGCAAGCGGCCCATTTCCCCGACATCTGTGCAGCGGCGCAAATGATACTCCTGCTCAGCCGTAAAATCGGGGTAACAGAAGGCTAGGTATTTTTTCATGCGGTTGCAATGGCCCTTATCTGTGCGGCGCTCACCGAAAATGCGCCCCGTCTCCTCGATAAGGATGCCGTAATAGCGCCGCAAATCCTCCTCCGTGGCAGGATGTCCGCCGTGAAGTTCTCGAAAAATATAAGGATTGCGCACAGCCCCGCGGCCTATCATCACACCTGCGGCGCCGCTTTGCACCAGCGCGGCGCGCGCCTGTGCCGCCGTGATGATGTCGCCGTTCAACCACACGGGGCAAGACAAACGCCGCACAGCCTGCGCCCACGCCTCCGCATGCGGGTGACCGCCGTACAATTCCTTGCGAGTGCGGGCATGCACCATCACACTATCGGGCCGCGCAGCAGCAATCACCTCCAACACGCGGTCAAACTCTTCCTTCTCCGCCCAGCCAAGGCGGGTCTTAATACTGTATTGACCATCGGGCACGGCCTCACGGAGAGCACAAGCCACCCCGCGGAAACGGTCCAGCTCACGCAACAACCCCGCGCCTGCGCCGTGGCGATTCACCAGCGGAGAGGGGCAGCCGGCATTGAGGTTAATACCCGCGCCGGGCAGAGTTTGCAAGTAGCGAGCGTCACGCACAAGCGCCTCAGCATCGCTGCCCGCCAACTGCGCGATGACAGGCACCCCCGTCTCATTCTCCGTGAGGCAGCGTAGATTCTGCTCAGCCAAAGCGCAAGTAGTCGGAGTGCTGCGGAAATAGGCGGTAAGAAACACATCCGGCAGCGAGCCGATGCGCGCCAGCGTCCTCATAAAGGCGAGGTCTGTGACATCCTGCATGGGAGCGAGCGCGAGTTGCATGTCGCCATGCTAACACAGGGAGAGGAGACAAGCAAGACAGATAGAGATTTGCAGATTTATCGAACGATGCCCTCTTGACGACACAGCCGGGGAGGAGTATGATGGCGCGCGCTTATGTACACGGGCTTCTTTGACATCTTTTCCATCGGCATCGGGCCGTCCAGTTCTCACACCATGGGGCCTATGCGAGCAGCGGCCCGCTTTGTCGGAGAGCTGAAGACGCGCGGGGTGATGCAAGCTGTGCGCCGTGTGCGGGTGAATCTGTACGGCTCGCTGGCGCTGACGGGCGAAGGCCATGCCACGCCCGGTGCCGTGGTGTACGGGCTGATGGGGCTGGATGCCGAGAGGATGGATCCCGCCGAGGTGAAGCGCGACGACGCCGACCTGCACCTGTTGCTGGGCGGCGAGCAGCCCATTGCCTTCTCGCAGGCGCATGATGTCGTGCTGCTGAAGCAGGAAAGCCTGCCCGAGCACCCCAACGGCATGCGATTCTTCGCCTACGGAGAGGAGGATGCGCTGTTGCTGGAGGAGACCTATTTTTCCGTCGGCGGCGGTTCCGTGCGCCGCGCAGATGAGATGAATGAGCGCCCTGCCGCTCCGCAGCCCGTGCCCTACGATTTCGGCAGCTGCGATGAGCTGATGAGCCTCTGCGCCGCCCGTCAGGTGAAGGTGGCAGGCTTGGTGATGGCCAACGAATGCACCCTGCATGCGGGCCCGGAGCTGACGGCGCGTATCCGCCTGGTACACGAGGTCATGCAACAAGCCATAGACCGCGGCATGAGCGCAGAGGGCAAGCTGCCCGGCCCGCTGGGGCTCAACCGCCGCGCCCCCCTCATTCACAAGAGCCTGCAAAAACACTTTCTGCACAACGACTTGGATCCGCTTTCCATCGTGGACTGGATTAACCTTTGGGCCTTCGCCGTGGCGGAGGAAAACGCCGCGGGCGGGCGTGTTGTCACCGCGCCCACCATGGGTTCCGCGGGTGTCATCCCTGCTGTGCTGCGCTACTACGTGCGCTTCGGCAACCGAGGCAGTTCGCAGGATTGCCTGCACGGCATCCGCGATTTCCTGCTCACCGCCTCGGCCATTTGCAGCCTGTACCGTGCCAACGCCTCCATCTCCGGCGCTGAGGTAGGCTGCCAGGGTGAGGTCGGCGTGGCCTGCTCCATGGCCGCGGCGGGTCTGACAGCGGCCATGGGCGGCACCAACGCACAGATTGAGAATGCCGCGGAAATCGGCATGGAGCACAACCTCGGCCTCACTTGCGACCCCGTCTGCGGGCTGGTGCAGGTGCCCTGTATTGAGCGCAATGCCATCGGTGCCGTGAAGGCGGTCAACGCCGCCCGCCTTGCCCTGCGCGGCGACGGCACTCACTTCGTCAGCCTCGACAAGGTGATTGCCACCATGCGAGAGACAGGCAGCCATCTCGATGCGGGCTACCGCGAAACCTCGCTGAACGGGCTCGCCAAGTACGCTCTCACCTGCTGAGTCCGGATACACTCCTTGCAACACACAAAAGGCCCGACGGCTTTCACCGTCGGGCCTTGTTGTGATGTCGGCGGGAGTCGCTTAGTACTTCTCCACGACCTTCATCATGGCGTCCATCTGAGCCTCGATGGATTCCACCAGCGCCATCTGCGTGCGGCAGCGGTCGAGGTTGTGCTCAGGGCGCTTAATCTTGAAGTAGGTGTCGCCCTCCAGATAGTCCGTGAGGAAGCGCATGCCGCACTCCATGGTGAGCAGCTTGCCGGAGAACGGAAGCAGCTCCTTCTCCAACGGGGTGAGGAAGGTGGCGGCTTCGCAGTAGCCCTTGGCGAGCGCCTCAAAGTACTCCATGCGCATGGTGACGAGGGAGGTGTCCTTCTCGTCCTCCGCGGCGGGGGAGGTGGAGGTGCGAATCATGTCGCCGAAGTCGTACAGGGAGGAACCGGGCATGGTGGTGTCCAGGTCAATCACGCAGATGCCCTCGCCCGTCACGTCATCGAGCATGACGTTATTGAGCTTGGTGTCGTTGTGCGTGACGCGCATGGGCAGCTCGCCGCTGGCGAGGTAGTTGACCACCTTGTGGCAGTCGGCCTCGCGGGCGAGGAACCAGTCGATTTCCTTCTGCACGTCCTTGGCGCGGCCCAGCGGGTCAGCGGCCAGAGCGGCTTGGAAGTTCTTGAAGCGCTTCGTGGTGTTGTGGAAGTCGGGAATCGTCTCGAAGAGGGGAGCACCGGGAAGGTTGGCACCCAGCTTCTGGAAGTTACCGAAAGCGCGGGCCACCTCGACACACTGGCCGGGGTTCTCAATCATGTCGAACGTGCGGGCACGTTCGATGAAGGGATAGACGCGCCACACGTTGCCCTCGGCATCCTGCGCGTAGGGCTTGCCGTCCTTGGCGGGGATGATGGTGAGGGTGCGGCGGTAGGCCTCCTTGCAACCTTCCTCCAGCAGCACGCGCAGAGCTTCGTCCGTCACGCGCTTCACGTTGTCCATCAGCGGGATGGGCTGCTTGAACACGTTGCTGTTGATGCGCTGCAGGATGAAGCGCACACGAATGCCGGCCTGATCCGTCTCCAGACGGAAGGTGTCGTTGATGTGGCCGCTGCCGTAGGGGCCGCCGCACACATAGTCAGCGCGCAGGTCAAAGAGACCCGCAATGGCTTGAATGTCGTACATAGCAGACGCAGGTTTTAGCCGAGCTTGGCGGGGTACACGCCGTCCTCCACGAGCTTGGCGATGCTCTCCACCACGGCGGGCTTGTCGCTCGGGTAGGTGACGCCCAGCCAGTTGGCGGTGGTCTTGATGACGCTGCAATCAGCCTTGCCGTTGTGGATCAGCTCGTCCACCACGGTGGGGATGTAGCACTCGCTCTTCAGCTCCGTGCCGTGCTCGGCAAGGAAGTTCGTGAAGTGACCCTTGATCTGGTCGATGAAGGAGGCGGGGAACACCCAGAAGTTCATGGAGACAAGCTCCTCGGCATCCACGGGCTTGCGCTCGCCGCTCAGGCTGTTGCCGCGGCACACGCCGTCCTCTTCGCGCATAATCTTGGTGTATTCCTCCACGCTGTTGAGGAAGCCGTCCTTAATGCCGCACACGCCGCGGTTCACGTCGCCGTGGTCGGAGAGCGTGTTCTTGAGCGGGTAGCCGATCATGCCGTAGTGCTCCTTGCCGTCGGCGGCGGGAGCGGCGGTGAGGAACTCGGCGGCCTTGGCGAAGGCGTCCGCACCGTAGAAGTCGTCGGCATTCACCACGCCGAAGGGCTCCTTCACCACGTCGCGGGCGGCGAGCAGAGCGTGGGCGGTGCCCCAGGGCTTCACGCGGCCTTCGGGAACGCTGTACCCCTCGGGCAGGTCATCGAGGCTCTGGAAGGCGTAATCCACCTCAATCTTGCCGGCGAAACGGGAGCCGACCTGAGCCTTGAAGGCCTCCTCAAAGTCCTTGCGGATGATGAACACCACCTTGCCGAAACCGGCGCGGATGGCATCATACACGGAGTAATCGAGAATCACTTCACCATTGGGGCCCATGGGGTCCAGCTGCTTGAGACCGCCGTAGCGGCTGCCCATACCTGCTGCAAGAACAAGGAGTGTCGGTTTCATAAGATGATGATGTTTGAGAATATCGCGGGCTACAGCCCAACGGGAGTATTCTACTCCCCTACCCCTGCCTTGGCAAGCAAAATTACAGCGAACGCAGGAGCGCGGCAAGCATGCAGCGATACACCGCCGCACGGGAGATTTTCACCCGCTCCGCGCCCTTGCGGCGGCGCAGGAGGCGCAGCGTCCGCAGCCCCAGCAGCGCGGGCAGCAGCGTGGCAAAGCGCAGACGGAAGGTGCGCAGGCGGCGGGCGTAGTCCACGCCATCGCGCAGGTAGCGCTCGGCACGGTCGCACCACAGCTCGCGCGAGGCTCCCGCCAGATAGCGGCGGCCGCGGGCGGCGTCCTCCTCCTCATCGCGCAGCATGTTGATGAGCTGCAGGCCGCGGCCGTAGCGCAGCCCCGCCTGTTCCATGAGTTCCTGCTCGGCAGGGTCGGCAAATTGCTCTCCCATGGCGGCGTAGCCGAGGCGCGTCCAGAACACGCCCACGCAGCCCGCCACGGCATCCGCATAGCGCAGCGTCTCCGCCGCCTCCGTGTACTGCGGTGCCTCCGTATCCTCCGCCTGGGCGGCAATAATCGTGCCCAGCACCTCGCGGACAAGCGTGCGCTGTTGCGCGGGCAATTCTTCCGCCATCAGCAGACAATCCCCGAAGCGGCGAAGAAGCCGGTACTCCTCCGCCTTGGGTTGGGCTTGGGCCAGCGGGCCGCTCAGCTGCATGAACAGGCGCTCCAAATCATCCGCATCCGCCCGCCCCGTGGCAGCGCAACGCATCAGCCCCAGCACGGCGCGGCGCTGCGCGGGAGGTGCCGTCGACGTATCTGCCACGCTGTCCGAGGCGCGGGCCAGCAAATAGCCCGCCGCAATCGCGGGGCGCATCGCCTCCGGCAGGTGGTGTATCGTCAGGTAGAAGCTGCGGGACACCTCCCGCAGCAACGCATCATCCGCGCTGAGGTTTGCGCCCGCCATCAGCCGAGACGACGCAGGGCGCCGCGAATGAGTTCGTCCGTCGTGGCGGCAGGGTTGTCCTTCACCAAGGCGGCGATGGACTTGCGGGCCTCCGCCTGTTTGAAGCCGAGCGCCACCAGCGCCAACTCGGCATCCGAAGCCGCGGCGCTCGTGGTACCTGCCGCCTGTGCCTCCCACGTGGAAGCGAGGCCGACCTTGTCCTTCAGCTCCAGAATAATACGCTCCGCCGTTCGCTTGCCCACGCCCTTAGCGCGGGCGATTGCCTGCACATCCCCGCTCACCACGGCGGATTTGAAGGCATTGACATTCAGTCCGCTGAGGATGGACACGGCCGTCGCGGGGCCGATGCCGCTCACGCGGTCGATGAGCAGGCGGAAGATGTCGCGCTCCGCATCGGTGGCAAAGCCGTAGAGCGTCTGCCCGTTCTCGCGGAAGTGAACGTGTGTTTTGAGCGTCACAGGCTGGCCGACGACGGGGTTGAGAGCATCGAAGGTGGACAGGGGCACCTGCACCTCGTAGCCCACGCCGTTGACATCCAACACCAGACATTGGGGCAGCGCATCCGCCACCGTACCGCGAAGAAAAGCTATCATCGGAGCAATTTTACCGCAGCGCAGGGGCACAGGCAAGCAAAACATCCGCCCCGCGCTCATGCGCCAACAGATAGCGCTTGCGCGCCGCACCTCCCGCATAGCCGCCGAGTCCGCCGTCCGCCCCCAGCACGCGATGACAGGGGATGATGAGCGCTATCGGGTTGTGCCCCACCGCACCGCCCACCGCGCGGGGCGAGCTGCCCAGTCGGGCCGCCAGCTCACCGTAGCTCACGGTCTCGCCATAGGGGATGAGGACGAGCTCCTGCCATACGCGGCGACGGAAGGACGTTCCTTGCGGCGCAAGCGGCAGCTCCGAAGGCGCGGGCCGACTTCCGCCGAAATAGGCATCCAGCCACCGAGCAGCCTCCGCCTCCACGCCCACGGGCACACTCGGCTCGGGCAACACACCATACGGCGCGCCGAAAAAACGCTGTCCCTCCATCCATAGGCCGACGAGGGCCGCCCCCTCGGTTGCCAAATAAAGTGTCCCCACCGGGGAGGCGTATGTAGCGCAGCGCAGCATCTCAGGGGCATTCTCGCCCCGCAGGGTGCCCATAGCAAGATTTTTCTTCCTTCCCCACCACTTTCCTCAGCAAGGGTTCGGGATTCTCCGTCGGCAGTCGCCCCACGATCATCCCGCACAGCAACGCATCAACCAGCAAAATAATCATCAGAACTCTCATACGCCCATCTTCACCCGTGTAGAGGCGTCGGGTCAATCTAGCGCGGAAACAGGAATTAACATTTCCTTTTCTCTCCCTCGGGTCAGGGCTTGACAAAGCGAGGCTGCGAAGTTAAAGTTAACTCTATGGACGACCTCATTCTCACCCATAAAGTCACCAGCTACGAATGCAGCGATGACCATCTGCTCAAGCCCGAGTGCTTCATGCACTTCTGTCAGGAAATGGCGGAGAGCCACGCCGAGCTACACGGATTCGGCTACGAATGGGGTATGCAGAGCCGCATGATTTGGGTGGAGGTGAAAGGCACTTTTGAGATGCTGCGCCGCCCGGAATGGAAAGAGACGGTTTCCCTGCGCACGAACACAGGTACGGCCTCAGCGCTGCAGGCCCGCCGCTTCGTCGAGATGACGGATGCCAAGGGCGAGGTCATCGGCCGCGCCGACCTGCTCTGGGTGCTCATCGACTTCGACCGCCGCCGCCCCATCCCCCTCAAACGCGCGAACCTGGACCCCTCCGTAACACGCGATTGCCCGCCCATCACTACGGAGATTGAGGAACCGGAATGGCCCGCAGAAATGCCCGAAGGAAGCATACTCACTGCCCCCCGCCGCGATGTGGATTTCAACGGGCACATCAACAACAGCGCCTACCTCATCTGGGCGCTGGACGCCCTGCCCGCTGAGGAGCGCCCCGGCAAGGCCCCGCTGCGCTTCCACCTCGATTTCAAGCACGAAACCTTCGCCGGCGAGCAGGTTGAGATTCGCCACGCCGTCGTCGGCAACAAGAGCCGCCACCGCATCACCACGGGCGAGACGCTTCGCGCCGAGATTCTCATCGAATGGGCCTAAGCCACTTCCCCACCCCGAGGCTCAGGCCTGCGCGGTGTAGAGGGTGGCAATGCCCAGATTGAGAGGCAGCGCCGTACAGCAGGTATAACCTGCACGGTGCAAAAGCTCGAGAAAAGCCGCGCCGCGGGGGAAAGCCTCTATGCTGTTCCCGAGATAAGCGTAGGCATCTGTGTTGCCCGTCACCACGCCCGCAATGTGGGGCAGAATGTGGTGCAGATAGAGGCGGTAGGGCGGCAGCAGAATGCCCTCCGGCATGCTGAAATCGAGCACCAGCAGGTGGCCGCCGGGCTTCAGCACGCGGCGGAATTCTTTCAGCGCGGCTTCATAGTCCGCCATGTTGCGCAAACCGAAAGCAACTGTCGCCACATCGAAGGAATCCTCGGGCAGCGGCAGATGCAGCGCGTCCGCCTCCAGCACGTTGGTAAGCCCGCGGCGCACGGCGACATCGAGCATGGGGCGGCAAAAGTCCGTGCCGAGCACCTCGGCCTCAGGCAGAGCCTCGGCAATAGCGAGGGCCAAATCGCCCGTGCCCGTGGCGATGTCCAACACGCGATCGTGCTTCCACTCTGCCACGCGCTGCACGGCGCGCTGCCGCCAGAGCACATCACAGCCCACGGAGAGCACGTGGTTGGCGGTGACGTAGCGCTCAGCAATCGCCGAAAATGCTGCGTGGACGAAGTGGGGATCCGGCATAGCTTAGTGAATGTGAGACAGCAGCAGGTCGCCGAAGGCGGAGGTGGACAGCGTCTGCGCCCCGGGAATCATCTCGGCGAGGTCGGCTGTCACCTTCTTCTCGGCAATGGCAGCCTCGATAGCGGCGGGAATCTTGTCCGCAGCCTCCGTCCAGCCCATGTAGCGCAGCATCATCTCCGCGGAGAGCAGGAAGGAACAGGGGTTCACCTTATCGAGATTCGCCAGCTTGGGAGCCGTGCCGTGCGTCGCCTCGAAGACGGCGTGGCCGCTCTTGTAGTTGATATTGCCGCCGGGCGCAATGCCGATGCCGCCCACCTGCGCGGCGAGCGCGTCAGAGCAGTAGTCGCCGTTGAGGTTGAGGGTGGCAATAACGGAATGCTCCTGCGGGTGGATAAGAATCTCCTGGAGGAAGGCGTCGCAAATGCAATCCTTCACCACAATGCCGTTGGGCAGCTTGCACCACGGGCCCTCGCCGATGGGCTGCGCACCGAACTCTGTGCGGGCCAGCTCATAGCCCCAATCGCGGAAACCGCCCTCGGTAAACTTCATGATATTGCCCTTGTGTACCAGCGTGACGTTCGGGCAGTTGTTGGCGATGGCATACTGAATAGCGGAGCGCACAAGGCGCTGCGTGCCCTCCTTGGACACGGGTTTGATGCCGAAGCCGCTCGTCTCGGGGAAGCGCACCTTGCCCGCGCGCTCGGGGTACTGCGTCTCCAGCCACTTGTAGAAGATGGCAGCTTCTTCCGAGCCGCACTTGAACTCGATGCCTGCGTAGATATCCTCCGTGTTCTCGCGGAAGATAACCATATCCACCTTCTCGGGTGCCTTCACGGGCGTTTCAATACCCTTGAAGTAACGCACGGGACGCACGCAGCAGTAGAGGTCCAAGCCCTGACGCAACGCCACATTCAGCGAACGGATACCGCCGCCCACGGGCGTCGTCAGCGGGCCCTTGATACCCACGAGGTAGGTTTTAAACGCGTCCATCGTCTCCTGCGGCAACCAGGAACCCACCGTATCAAAGGCCTTTTGTCCCGCGAGCACCTCTTTCCATTGCAGGGCGCGGGAATCGCCATAAGCGGCGGAGACGGCGGCATCAATCACGCGCTTGGCAGCGCGCCAGATATCAGGGCCGGAGCCGTCGCCGATGATGTGAGGAATGATGGGATAATCAGGGACGGAGAGTCCCTGCGCGGTCATGGTGATGGGGGCAGCTTCAGGCATGATGCAAGGTGTTGTTAATCTTATTTCTGAACTTTGATGGAGGCCTCCTGCTCATCATCCACCGCCAAATCCTCCACAGAGGAGCGGGCAAACGCGCAGAACGCAAACACCGCCGCCACCAACAAGGTGGGCAGCAGGAAGAAAAGGAACGTATCATTGCTCTCCTGCTTGGCAGCAAAGGAGGAGCGCAATCCGAGGGGTGTAGCAGAGTGTCCGGCCATTTTTTTCGCGGGTATTATACACGAAAGCCGGCGTGACGCAACAGGAAAAACAGCGTGCTGCCTTGCTTTTCCGCTTGCATTGCGCTACAATGCACGCGCATGAATAAGACGCAAATCCAAGCGGTGTTGGAATCGAAAGGGGTCAGCCCCAGCAAATCTCTGGGACAGAACTTCCTGACGGATGAGAACGTAGCCCGCTGGATTGTGGCGCAGCTGGACATTCAGCCCGAGGACTGCGTGGTGGAGGTCGGTCCCGGCACGGGCGCGCTCACGGAGCACATCGCCCCGCTCTGCCGCAAACTCATTCTCGTGGAGTTCGATGCGCGTCTGGCGGAATACCAGCGCGAGCGATGGGCGGGGGATGAGCACGTGGTCGTGCATCACGCGGACGGCGCGAGCTGGGACCCGCGCCCGCTCTTTGCGGAAAAGCCCGTCAAGTTCATGGGCAACCTGCCCTACAGCGCGGGCGGTGCCATTCTCGCCAATTTCCTGACCTCCCCCTGCGCCGCGGAGCGCGCGGTGGTCATGCTGCAAAAGGAGTTTATCGACCGCATCCTCGCGCAGCCCGGGGACGAAGCCTTCGGCCTGCTCTCCCTGCGCATTCAGATGGACTGGGTACCCAAGGCGCTCAAAACCGTGCCGCCGGAGGCCTTTTCGCCGCGCCCCAAGATTGACTCGACGGTGATGCTGCTCACGCCGCGCAACCCGCTCTCGCTACCGCCCTATGACCACAAGCTGGCCGACGAGCTGATGCGCCGCTGTTTCTCGCAACGCCGCAAGCAAATGCACAAGCAGCTGCCCGCGGAACCTGCGTGGGCGGAGGTCTCCGAGCGCTGCGGGCTGAACCCGCAGGCCCGCCCCGAGGACGTCACGCTGGCGCAATGGGTGGCGCTGACCAATTGCTACGACCCGCACCCCCTGGCCGCCATTGCACAGAAGGATGAAGAGCTGTTTGATGTGGTGGATGAGCAGGACACTGTCCTGCGCCAAGCCACGCGCAAGGAGGTGCATGACAACGGGCTCACCCACCGCGCGGTTCATATTCTCGTCTTTAACAAGAACCGCGACTGCCTGTTGCAGCAGCGCTCCCTGCTGAAAGACCGCCACCCCGGCGTGTGGGATTCCTCCGCCGCAGGGCACCTCGATGCGGGGGAGGACTATGACACCGCCGCCCGCCGCGAGCTGGAGGAAGAGCTGGGCATCTCGGATGCGAAGCTCATCCGCCTCGGCTCCCTGCCGCCCACGCCGCAGACAGGCATGGAGCACGTGGTCGTCTACGCCGCCATGCACACAGGCAAAGTACACTTCCCGGCGGCGGAAATCAGCGGGGTGCTCCCCTTCTCCGCCGCGCTCATTGATGCGTGGATGGCGCGCCGCCCACAGGACTTCGCCAACTCCTTCGCCGAGGTCTGGAAACTCGCCAAGCGAGAGTGTCAGCTCTGAACTGAGGGCAGACCGAGAATCGTGCCGGCGGGAATTTTGTGGCCCGCGAAAAAGCTTTCCGCATTCATCTTGCGCGCCCCCACGGGCTGCATGGTCATGATGCGCACCGCGCCGCCGTGCGGCCCACCGCAGGAAACCAGCATGCCGTCCGGGCCGGACTCCAGCACCATGCCGGGGAGAGAATCCGCGGGCTTCTTCAAGGTGGAGAACAAATCCACGGGCGGGAAGATTTTGAGAGGCTTATCCGTGCCGCTCTTCACGCTGGGGTAAATCGTGTAGGTGCCCGGCCAAGAGTGATAGGCGCGGATTTTGCGCGCCACCTGCACGGCGGGCTGGTGCCAGTCGATGAGACCGTCCGCGCGCATCAGCTTGGGGGCGTAGGTCATCAGGCTCTCGTCCTGCTCCGTGCGTTCATCCTTGCCTGCGGCCAGCATCTCCAGCGCTTCCGTCAGCGCCTTGGGGGCCAGCTCGGCGAGATCATCGTGCAGGCTCTCCGCCGTCTCACGGCCCAGCAGAGGCACGCGCACGCGGGTAATGATATCACCCGCATCGAGCTTTTTCACCACATGCATGATGGTGATGCCCGTCTCATCATCACCGGCCTCGATGGCCGCCTGGATGCAGGCCGCACCGCGGTGGCGAGGCAGCAAAGAAGCGTGCGCGTTGATGCAGGCCAAGGTCGGCACATCGATGACCTCCTGTGAGAGAATCTGGCCGTAGGCCATTACCACCACGACATCGGGCCGATAGGCGCGCAGCTGCGCCACGGCCTCGGGGTCGCGCATCTTCTCAGGCTGGAACACGGGGATACCCGCCTGTTCAGCACAAACCTTGATGCGCGGCGGCGTCAGCGTCATGTGGCGCCCCACGGGGCGATCCGGCTGGGTAATCAAGGCCACCAGCTCGCCCGTGCGCTCGAGAGCATGGAAGGAGGGAATGGCAATATCCCCCGTCGCCATCATGACAATTCGCATGCCTCCTTTTAGCCTCTCCCCCCGCTTCTGTCAAGTTCATTCGCCGCCCGGGCCATGCTTTTCCGCGAAGAATCGGGAGGCTCCCCCAAAAAGACCTTTTCATTGCCCGCCCGATAGGCTATGATGACAGCATGTCCGCACGTCGTCGCCACGTTCATCCCGTTTCCCCATCTGCGCCGAAGAAATCCGGTAACACTGCGGGATTTATCATCGCCCTGCTCCTGCTGGCAGCCGCAGGCGGCGGCTATTATTGGCACAGCGCGCAACAGGCGGAACAGGCGCGACTTGCGCAACAAAAGGCGGATGAGGAAGCGGCCCGCCGTGCCGCTGAGGCCGCGGAAAAAGCACGTCTGGAAGCAGAAGCCGCGGAGCGGGAACGACAGGCGGCGGAAGAGGCGGAGAGCGC
>JAKSOV010000025.1 GCA_024405415.1 Akkermansia sp. | reverse complement strand
ACTCTATTCAAAAATAGTACATAGTACCTAGTACATAGTAAATCTACAAATCTCCTCTTGCCTTACTTCTTGGGCACCTCAATCTCGCCGCCGCGGGTGCGGAAGCGCTGGGGCTCGGGCTTCTTGAGGCGCAGCTTCACCTTGTGGCGATAGCCGCCTGCGCGGGTAGATACGCGCACGGTGGAGAAGCGGGAGGCGTCCGTCTCATGGCCGCGGCCGGCGGGAGAGGTGTCGGGCGCCTCTCGCACGGGGGTCTGCACGCGTTTGAGCAGGTCCTCAAAGGAGGGCCCGTCGAGCTTCAAATCAAACTCTTCTTCGGTCTCCTCGGGGTTTTCCTGTGCTCCTTCGCCCTCCTTCGGCTGCTCAGCGGCGGGCAGTTTATCGGCATCGCGAGCCTTGATGATGCCGTCCATCTCGGGGTCTTCGCGGCGGAGCACGGCGGCTTCGTCCTCGGGTTTGACCTCCTCGATGAGGTCGGCGCCGGGCTGCTTGGCGGCATCGGGGTGGTTGCGCAGGTACTCCTCGAACTCGGGGTCCGGTTCGGCGCCGTTCTTCACCGCGCGGTCATAGGAGCGGGCGGCATCGGGAATCTTCTTTGTCTCGGCATAGAGGCGCGCCATGTTGTAGTGGGCGTCTCCGAGGCCGGGCTTGAGTTTGAGCGCGGCGGCAAAGTGCTTTAAAGCGCGGTCGTACTGGCCGCTCACGCCCTCGATGTTAGCCAGGTAGAAGAAGGCCTCTGCGTTGCCGGGGTCCAGCTCAATCGTGCGGGAGAAGAGCGAGCGGGCCTCTTCCATGCGGTCGAGTCGATAGGCGCTGATGCCTGCCATGTAGTAGGAGAGCGCCAAATCCGGCGCCAGACGGGAAGCGCGCGTGAAGTATTCCACCGCCTCGGCGCACTTGTTGCGGTAGAGCAGAATGGTGCCGAGGTTCACAAGGCCGGCCACGTGGTCGGGCTTGGAGTCGTAGAGCGTGCGGTAGAGTTGTTCGGCAGCGGTGTAGCGGCCCTTGGCAAAGGCCTTGGCCGCGAGGTTAGCGAGCGCCTCCACTTCCAAGCTGTCGCGCACGGCGGCTGTGGCCTCCTTTTCACCCTGTGCGGTGCCCTTCACGGACTCCATGAGACGGCGCTCCGCATCGGTGAGGTCGAGCGTGCTCTCTTCGTCCAGCTTTTGCAGGGCGCTGAGGGTGTTGGGGTCCTGGTTGCGGATTTGCTTGTAGGTCTCGATGAGCAGCTTGCGCCCTTCCTCCTGCATGGCGATGGTGCGCTTCTGCTTGGCGATGACGTCTCGCAGCAGCTGGTTTTCCTCCGCCAGCGCGGGATCGACGACGGGGCGGCCCGCCTGCACCTGCAGGTCGGCCTCAAGATTGTTCAGGCGCTCCGTCAGCTCGGAGATACGGCGGCGGTAGCCCATGTTCTCATCGTAGATACCGCTCATTTCCTCGCGCAGGCGGTCAGCTTCCCCGCGAGCTTCATCGAGCTGTTGGGCAAGCACAGCCTGTTCATCCCCGTTGCCGGCGGACTGCGACTCCAGCTGATGGATGCGGTCCATCGCCTCCTTGAGCTTGCGGTCCAAGGTCAGGTTCTGGTCGAGCAGGGCCTTGGTTTTTTCGGGGCTGTTCAGCTCGACAATAGCGCGTAGCTGTTCGTTCTCAGCCTTCAGGGCGTCGCGTTCACGCGTCACACGCTCCAGTTCCTCCTGCGTCTTGGCGAGGGTGTCCTCCAGCTCCGTGACGCGGGCTTCCGCCGTCTTGCGGGCTTCCTCCGAAGCGCGGTACTTGGCTTCCATCTCCTCCAGCTGGCGGGCGAGGGAATCCACCACCTTGTTGCCGGCGGCGCGCTCATCGGCAATCTGCTCCTGCAACTTATCGTAGCGGTCCTTGTACTGCTGCTGCTCGAGGCGCGCCGTCGTCAGCTCCTTCTGCTGGGCCTCAAACTTGGCGTTCAGCTCCTTGTAGGCCACAGCCATGCGACGGCATTCCTCCTGGGCGCGGGAGAGCGCGTCGTACACGCTTCTGTCCGCCTGCCCGGCGGGGGGATTAGCGGGGGTAAAGTCCGTACTGCCGTCCGCCCGGAAAGGCGGTGGCTGCACGCCGTTCGGCCCGGGCACGGTAGTGATGGTCGGCTCCAGAGCGAGGGGCTTGCCCGGTTGGCGCCCCGTGGGGATAGGTGCCTCCTTGGCCTTCTTTTTGTAGACGGCGATATTCTCGGCCAACAGCTTGCGGCGCGTGGCGACGAGGTTGCTCTTCCACTTGGGGAAATTTTTCACGATGCCCGCCAGCACCTTCTCCGCCTCATTACCTTTGGTAACGGCGGCATTGTAGTTTTGCTGCGCTGCCAACTGCTCGGACTCGCGGCAGAGGCGGTAGGCGGTCAGGTAGTATTCCGCGGGGTCCATGATGCCCTTGGAGGCAGCGCTGCCGGGCGCCACCCCGCTGCGCACCGTCTGCGCTGACAGCGGCGCCCCCGCGACAAGTGCGAGGCCGAGCAGGATGAGACGGATGCCGGGGAGCGGAGAGGTCATGGTACGCGGGACATCATACCCCCTCGCAGAGAAGAATCAAGGCAAAAGTCGGGCTTGTTGTGACAGCGGAGATGCTCCGGCCGACAGAGCGAGAAATGGGGATTTGTAGGGATGTACGATTTACGATGTACGATGTACGAAGTCAAATTTAGGCGCGGCTGCGCCGCGCGGGGAAGAAGGACCAAGGACGCAAAGCGCGTATGAAAAGTCAGCTATTGATGAACGCTTTGCGTCCTTGGTCCTTGCCCTTGCGAGCGTAGCGAGCGGAACTCAAACTTCGTACATCGTACATCGTACATTCAGTTCGACAAACTGCTCATTTGTTGAGCCACTCAGCGGGCAGGAAACCGCCTGTGACAATCCAGTAGCGCAGTGTCAGGCCTGCCACAAAGGCGGCGGCCACCACGGCGATGGCATAGAAGGGGATGATGAGCGTAACAATGGGGTTTTCCGTCCTGCTGACAGGTGCCGGAGTATTGAGCGTGCTGCGCAGGCTCTTCTTGCGGCGCACGACCTTCTTTTGGGGTTCGCTTTCCTCGGCGGGAGCTTCTCCCTCTTCGTCGGCGCCGGCCTCGGGGCTGAAACTGAGGTGAAGCGAGCCGATAGCGTAGTCTACCCCCTCCACCAGCAGCATAGCGCCCTCAATGGGAGCACCGTTAACCGTCACCGCGCCCTCTGCGGGGGAGATGGCGTATTGCCCGTCCGTGAAGGTGAGAGTGGCATGTTGCGCTGCCACGCCTTCGCCTTCAAAGCGCAGGGTGGCGTCCTCCGCGCAGCCGAGGGTGATGAGCACGCCTTCCTCGGCGGGTAGTTCATAGCGCAGGGTGTTACCTGCCGCATCGGTGGAATGAATAAAGGCCATATGCGGGTATCAGTATGCCAGATGCATGGCGGAATGCAAGCAAATTGAGAACGCGGCTAAGAAAGAAGAAAGTTGCTTGTCGGCCGATGGTCGTTTTTGAATGGTGTTGTCTACTGACGTTCCAACAGGAAAAGATATTCCGTGACCTTGGGGGCGCGGGCGGCGAGGTTGCGGGAGGCGCGGTAGGTGTTGTAGGGCACCTCCGTGACCTGTACGCGGCCGAGGCGGCGCAGGTGGGTCAAAAGCGCTTCCTTGCCGACAAAGCCCTCGGAGTTGTACGAGAGCAGCAGGAAGCGCGCGGGGCATGCCTCCAGCAGGGCAAAGAGTGCCTCCTGCGCGCGGCTGCGGCTGTTGTAGGCGGAGCGCTGCCAGTTGCTCGGGATGCCGGAGACGCGGGAGATGTCCGCGGGGCGCTCGTAGCGGGTCAGCAGGTTGAGCATGAAATAGTTGCTGCCGTAGGGGTGCTGGTTGTAGGGCGGGTCGAGGTAGGCGAGGTCGAGCTCGCCCAGCTGTGGCAGGACGGCGGCGGCATCACCTTGCAGGATATGCACCTCGCTCTCAAAGCGGGAGAACACGGGGAAGGGGAGCGAGACCTCCCCGCAGATGCGCTCCAGCGCGTGTCGGCCCTGCCCGCCGTAGCAGCCGATGCCCGCAGCGTCCTTATAAAAGCCTTTGAACACGCCGCCCGTGTTGGTGTGAACGGAGGCCTCCGTAAGCAGCGGGGCGAGGAAAAAGGCGCGCCGTTCTTCGGGTAGCTCGCCGATGAGTTGCCGCGCGGTGTCGAGGTAGAGGGCGTTGCGGCGGGTGTAGAACACGCGGTCATCGGTGGTGATGGCCTGCTCATCCCGCGGAGCGTACAGCTCGGTGATGAAGCCCGGGCGCTGCTCCTGCGCTAATCTATCCGTTAGCTTGTCGTACTCGCTCACCAGATCCGCCCGCAGCGCGGGGCTGACATTGGCGGTGTAACAGGTGTTGAGCACGCGCACGTAGTCTTCCGTGTCGTTGGTGTAGAGGCGCTCGCTGTGCTGTTTGAGCAAGCGCGTCACGACGCCCGAGCCGGCAAACAAATCCGCCGCGGCAAGCCGCCGCCCGCCGAGCCGGCGGCGCACCTCCCCCACCACCCCGCCGATGCGGTCGAGTAGGGCGCGCTTGTTGCCGAGGTAGGTGAGCAGCTGCTCGCGCAGGTAGCGCGGGTCCTCTTCGGCGGCTTGGGGAAAGGGGGTCATACTGTCAGACGGAATAACAACATGTCAGCGGGCGAGGACGGCGGGCGTGCCGCTGATGCCGCTGCCCGAAACGGGGCGGATCGCGATGCGATCGCAGGAGTTGAGCACAGCAGGCGGCAGGGCCGCACGGGTCACGTTGCCGGGCAGGATGTACATGGTGAACCACTGTCCGTGTTTGCCCACCTGCACTACGAACTTGCGGGCGGTGCCGTCGTTGTTCCAGACAACGGTGCTGCCCTGCACCTGCGCGGCGGGGGTATTGGGGCGCACATTGCTGCTCCACGGCATAGGCGGCGGCACGGCCAGGCCCGTGTAGCGCTTGCCCAGCTCCGCCTGCACGCCGCCGCGGTTGGTGCCGAGGGATTTCCAGCTCCAGTAGAGCTGCCCCGCACTCTGACGGGCGAGGCGGCGGGAGTAGTCAATTTGCCGCCCGATTTCGGCGGCGGGGCGGCCGGGGTCCTCGCTGCTGTTGATGCGCACGGAGGCGATGCCCGGCCACACGGGGCGGCCGGGGTTGATGCTGCTCCACCACTGCATGAGCGCGGGGAAGCTCTGCGGCCCCTCGCAGCGCCAATAGAGCTGCGGGGAGAGGTAGTCCACCCAGCCGTTGGCCAGCCACTTACGGGCATCGCAGGCGAGGTGTTCGTAGGCGTTTACACCGCCCGTTACGCTCTGCGGGTAGCCCGGTTGCCAGATGCCGAAGGGCGAGATGCCCACGCGCACGTAGGGCTTGATGCTCTTCACGCTGCCGTAGAGCTTGCTCACAAAGCTATCGATGGCAGCGCGGCGCTGCGCGGGGCTTTTGCCGTCCGCAATGTTGTTGTTGGGCGGGTAGGGGTAGAAGTAGTCATCGAGGTGCACGCCGTCAATATCGTAACGGCGCACAACATCGCAGATGACGCTGAGCACGTGGCTCTGCGCCTCCCCCGCACTCGGGTTGAGGATGGTGGTGCCGCCCGCCTTTTTGATGAGGTGCCCCTTGCGCAGCGAGATGTGGCCGCTGCCCACGGGCTTGCCGCTGGCCGTAGCGCGGAAGGGGTTGAACCAGGCGTGGATTTCGATGCCGCGCTTGTGGGCCTCGGCACAGGCAAAGGCGAGGGGGTCGTAGCCGGGGTCCTTACCGGGGCCCGAGAGCCAGTAGCTCCACGGCTCCAGCTTGGAGCGGTAGAAGGTGTCCGAGCAGGGGCGCACTTGCAGGATGAGTGCGTTGAGACGCAGTTTCTGCGCCTGTTGAATGATGCCCAGCAGCTCCGCCTGTTGGCGCTCTGCCGAGAGACCGGGCTGCGAGGGCCAGTCGAGATTGAACACCGTGGCAACCCACGCAGCGCGGAACTCGCGGGCGGGCTCCGGCACATTCTCATGCACGCTTTGCCAGGCTGCTGCCGGCAACGTAACACACAGCACTACAAGGAACAGGAAAAGGGAGAAGAAGCGCTTCACCCCTTCAGCATACCTCCCCCGCACCCCCAAGGCAAGCCGTAATCAAGGCAGCAGCGCCATCGTGAGGTTTGTGCCGAATTTCTCCTTTATCCCCTCTTGGTTTTGTGCTACACTTGCCCCGCACATGAGCGATATCCGTACAGAGGGCCAGGGCAATGTGCCGGAGCATCCGATGCTTGTGCTGCCCAACCGCGTGGACATGACCGTGCTGACCGAGCTGGAGAAGGCTTTGGGCGGCCCGGGCCGCGTGGCGTGGATGGTGGAGGAATCCCTGCTGCCGTCGAGTGACATCATGCAGCACCTGCGCCAAACGCGTGCGGCGGGCTTGCTCTGCTCTGCCGATCGGCAGGGCCGAGAAGCCGTTGCCGAGCGCGTGCGGGCCATGCTGGCGCAGGGGCGCCATGTCGTGCTGCTGACGGGCCACCCCGCGCAAAGCCCTGCCGCCGTGACGGATGTCCCCGCCCGCCAGCTTTCGCTCTTTGACGGCACGGGCCTGCCCGCGCTGCCCGTGTATGTCGGCATGCTGCGCAAGGACGGCGCGGCGTTGACCGTCAGTGCGGCACCCTATGACACCTTGGTGTTGCGCCTGCTGCCCGTGGTGCGCGCGAGTGCCTCCCTGGGGGTTACGGTGCTCACGGCGTGGATGGAGGCCGCGGCGGATACGCTGATGCACCACCCGCAGCTTGAAAAAGCATCCTTGCCGCAGGCGCTGGTGCGCGCCATGCTGGCGCACCCGAATGCCCGCCTAATCGACGGTGTGGATGATACTTCCGTCACCTACCGCGAGCTGCTGGCCGTGGCGGTGATGCTGGCCGGGGTGCTCAAAAAACATTCTTCCCACAAGCGCATCGGCGTCATTCTGCCCCCGGGCAAGTTGTGTACGGTGGCAAATCTCGCCTGCTGGCTCTGCGGCATGGTGCCTGTCAATATCGACTATCTGGCTGAGGCGGCGGATTTCCGCCGCTGCACGGAGACAGCAGGGCTGACGCGCTTCATTACCGAGGAACGCTTTGTCGCCAAGCAGAGCACCTTTGCCTGGCCGCCGCCCCGCGACCTCATCTACATTGACCGCGAACTGCGCGAAATGGGGCCGGGCCGCATCCGTTTCAATGCCTTTCTGCTGCGGGCAGTGCCCGCGGCGCGCGTGCTCGCGCACCTCGACCTGCCCGCCCCTGCGCCGGAGGATGAGGCCGCCCTCTTCTTTACGGGCGGTGTGAGCGGCACGCCCAAGGCCGCCCCGCTGACGCACCGCATGCTGCTCACAAACGCCCTGCAAATGCACCAGTGCCTGCAAACAGCGGCGGGCGAGACCGTGCTCTCCGTGCTGCCGCTCTGCCGCCCGCAGGGCCTGACGCAGGGTTTGCTGCTGCCGCTGCTGGCGGGTTGCGATATTGTGACCTACCCCTCTCTCCGCGCGCCCAAGCGCCTTTGCGCCCTGATGAGCCGCTACGGTGTGAAGCTGGCCATGCTGCCGCCTTCGCTCGTCCGCAGCCTCCTCAGCGTGGCAGAGAAGGGCACCTTTGCCTCGCTGCGCCACTTCCTCACCGTGGGCGAAAAGCTGCCCGTGGATTTAGCGGCGCGCGCGGCCAACGAGTTCAATCTCGCGCTGTATGAGAGCTACTGCCTCACCGAGGCCTCACCCTTGGCTGCGCTGAATCTGCCCACTCCCGCCGTTCCTGCGGGGCAGGCCGTGTTGCCCGCCAACAAACCCGGCAGCGTGGGTCTGCCGCTGCCGGGCGTGGCGGTGCGCATCACCGATCCCTACCGCAGCGACCTCGTGCTGCCGCCTGATACGCCCGGCTTGCTTTGGCTCAAGGGGCCGTCGCTGCTGCGCGCCTATCTCGATGATGAGGCGGCGACGATGAGCCGTGTACACGGCGGTTGGTTCTGCACAGGGGATATTGCCCGCCTGAGTGCGGACGGGATGCTGAGCATCGCGGGCCGCAAGACGCGCTACTCCAAAATCGGCGGCGAGATGGTGCCGCACGAGACGCTGGAGCAGGTGCTGCTCAAGGTGCTCAAGGCGGACCCCTCCCGCTCTAAGCGCCTACTGGCGGTGGTGGGCGTGCCCGACCGCACGCAGGGCGAGCGCCTCATCCTGCTCTCCACGCTGCACCGCATCATGCACCCCAACGATCTCATCGCCATCCGCTACGGTATCATGAACGAAGGGTACCCCTCCCTCTGGTGCCCGGAGCGCATCGTGCCGGTGAAGAGCATCCCGGTGCTGCCCGACGGGCGGCTGAATTATCCTCTTTGTTTCGAAGGAGCGTGCCGCGCTGCGGGCGTCACTCAATAAACTACAGCCTTAACTCATCCACACACCATGACGACACGACTGAACCTTTTTCTTCTCGCGCTGAGCATGGCGGGGCTAGCCGCGCCCCTGACTGCGCAGTCCGGCATCGCCGCGGAAATCAACCGCGCCCCGCAGCAAACAGCCGCCGCGGCAGAAACGCACCCTTTCCTCTCCTTTGAGCTGTACCCGCGCTGGTCTCAGATGACTGCGGCGCAGGCCGTCACGGATATTCGCCTCGCGCTGCAACAGGCGCAGAGCGCCATGGATGCCATCTGCCGCGTGAAGCCCGAGGAAGCCACCTTCGAGAACACCTTTGCCGCTTTTGAGGCGATGGGCGAGGTGCTGGAATGTGCTGACACGCTGCTCTACCACCTCTCCTCCGTGAATGACAGCCCCGAGCTGCGCGAGGCACAGGATACGCTGATGCCCGAGACGAGTGCGTTTGAATCCTCCGTCTCCGCCAACGCACAGTTGTGGCAGGTGCTCCGCACGGCAGCCGAACAGCCTTGGGTGAAAGAGCTTTCCCCCGAAAAGCAGCGCTACGTGAAACAGGTGTGCGACAGCTTCCGCGACAGCGGTGCCGACCTGCCTGAGGACAAGAAGGCCCGCAAGGCCGAGATTTCCCGAGAGCTGATGCAGCTCTCCCGCCAATTCTCTCAAAATGTGCTGGACTCCACCAACGCGTGGGAACTGCGCATCGACGACCCCGCCAAGCTCGAGGGCATGTCGGAGGACTGGATGCTCAAGGCCACCCAGCGTGCCGCGGAAAAGGGCTACGGCAATGAGGATAAGCCGGAATGGCTCGTAACGCTGGACGCTACCAGCGTGCTGGAGGTGCTGCGCCGCTGCGACTGTGCGGAAACGCGCCGCCTCTGCTGGGAGGGGCGCAACAGTGTGGGCAAGGGCGGTGATTATGACAATGAGGCCATCGTCGCCCGCGTGATCGAGCTACGTGCCGAGTTGGCGCATCTGCTGGGTTTCGCCTCCTACGCCGATCTCGTGTCAGCCCGCCGTATGGTGAACAGCGGGGACAAGGCCGCCGCCTTTGTGGACGGCATGATGAATAAGGTCAAGCCCGCCTTTGACCGCGAGTGTGCCGAGCTGCTGGCCTTCGCCTCCGCGCAAAAGGGCGAGACGCTCACCGCCATGGAACCGTGGGACATCGCCTACTACATGCGTAAGCTCGCCGAGCAGTCCTACGCTTTTGACCCCGAGGCCCTGCGCCCCTACCAGAGCTATGATAAGGTGCTTGCGGGCATGTTCCGCATCGCCTCCCGTCTGTACGACGTTTCCTACACCGAGGTGCCTTCAGCCTGCCCGACCCCCGGTGAGGCGCTGCCCGAGGGCAAGGAGGAGGTCTGGCACCCCGAGGTGCGCATCTTTAAGGTGACGGACAACAAGACGGGCACGCATCTCGGCTCCTTCTACCTCGACCCCTTCCCCCGCGATACCAAGCGCGCGGGCGCATGGGTGCTGCCTCTGCGTTTCGGCACCCCGCGCAGGGGCGATACGCCGCATGCCCCGCACCTCGCCACGCTGGTGGGCAACCTGTCCGCCCCCGTGGGGGATAAGCCCGCCCTCTTCTCTCACTACGATGTGGAAACACTCTTCCACGAATTCGGCCACATGATGCACTGCATGCTCGGCGACACGGAGATGAAATCCCACATGGGCACGAGCGTGGCCTGGGACTTCGTGGAGCTGCCCAGCCAGATGAACGAAAACTGGACCTGGGAGCCGGAATCCATGGCCTACTATGCCCGCCACTGGGAGACAGGCGACCCCATGCCGCAGGAGCTGATGCGGAAGCTTATCGCCAGCCGCTTCTTTATGCCCGCTACGGACAACATGAACCAGCTCAACGTCGCCAAGCTCGACCTCGATATCCACACGAACTACGAGAAGCACTTTGCCGGTCGCTCGCTGGATGACGCCACCTACGAGCTGTTGCGCCCGTGGCGCATGCCCTCCACCACGCACGGAGCCTCCCTCATGCGCAACCTTACGCACTGCATTTCGGGCGGATACTCCGCGGGTTACTACTGCTACAAGTGGGCCGAGGTGTTGCAGGCGGACGCCTTCACGCGCTTCAAGGCGGAGGGTATTCTGAACCCCGCTACAGGCGCGGACTACCGCGAGAAAGTGCTCTCCAAGGGCGACAGTAAGCCCGCGGAAGAAGTCTTCCGCGATTTCGTAGGCCGCGACCCCAACCCCGACGCCCTCCTGCAGGAGCAGGGCCTGCTGCCCAAGGCTCCGCAGCACTGATTTTCCCGCGTCTGCGCACGCAGTTTCCCTTGCCCCACAGGGGCAAGGGTGCTACAATGCGCGCATGGACTTGTCGGCTTTCCGAGAGGAGTATCTTAAAAATACGCTGCACCGCAAGGATTTGGCAGCCACGCCTTTTGAGCAGTTTGACACCTGGTTCAAACAGGCGCTCGAATCGGGCATCCCCGAGCCGAACGCCATGAGCATCGCCACCGCCACGCCGCAGGGCGCGCCGTCCCTGCGCACCGTGCTGCTGAAATACTACGATGACCGCGGCTACGTTTTCTTTACCAACTACACCAGCCGCAAGGCGCGCGAGATTGAAGCCAACCCCGAGATGTGCATGCTGCTGCCGTGGGTCACGCTCGAGCGCCAAATCATCGTCTACGGCCGAGCGGAGAAAATCTCCCGCGCCGAGACCTTAAAATACTTCCTTTCCCGCCCGCATGAGAGCCAGCTGGGCGCGTGGGTTTCGCACCAAAGCCAAGTGATTTCCGGGCGCAAACTGCTCATGATGAAGCTGCAGGAGCTTCGCCACAAGTTTGAGGAAGGCAAGGTGCCGCTGCCCGATTTCTGGGGCGGCTACCGCATTGTCCCGCACCACATGGAATTCTGGCAGGGTGGCCCCGGCCGCGTGCACGACCGTTTTATGTATACCAAGGAGGCGGACGGCTCGTGGAGCATCGAACGCCTGCAACCGTGAGATGAGAATTTGAGATAAGAAATACATGCTTTTTGATTTAAGAATAGAGTCTCGCTGCGCGCGAAGTTCCGAATCAAAAATCTCATATCACATATTTCTTATCACAAATATCTTCTCCTAACAATTCATCAACCCCCATATATCACATGATTCACACACTCCGCTATCAACCGATTCCCGCGAGCTTCTACCAGGGTACGCGCGACCGCCTCTGCGCTCAGCTGCCCGCAGGCAGCCTCGTCATCGTCCACGCGAACGACATCTACCCCACCAACGCCGACGGTACGCATGCGCACCACCAGAATGCAAACCTCTTCTACCTGACGGGTATCGACCAGGAGGAGACGGTGCTCCTCATGGAGGTGGGCGAGAATGGTCAGCACGCCGACACCCTGCTGCTGCGCGAGACCAACGAGCGCATCGTCATCTGGGAGGGCGCGCGCCTCACCAAGGAGGTTGCTACGCAAATTTCCGGCATCGCCGATGTGCGCTGGACGGATGAATACAACGCCCTGCTCGCCGAGCTGGTGCCCGCCGCCAAGGAGCTGTGGGTGGAGACGGACAACCACCAGCGCCGCAACACCTATGTGCAGACCCGCAACGAACGCCTCAACGCCGCTCTCAAGGCCGCCTACCCCGACGTGACGATGAAGAGCATCTACCCCATCATCTCCGACCTGCGTCTCGTCAAGCAGCCGGAGGAAATGGTGCAGCTGCGCGAGGCTTGCCGCATCACGGGGGCGGGTTTCTCCGAGATTCTGCCGACCATCAAGCCCGGCATGGGCGAGTGGGAGATGGAGGCCGAGCTCTCCCGCGCCTACCTGCGCCGCCGCGCCCGCAAGTTCTCTTTCCTGCCCATCATCGCCAGCGGCGCGGACACCTGCGTGCTGCACTACATCTCCAACCACAAGGAGTGTCGTGATGGCGACCTCATTCTCTTCGATATCGGCGCCGAATACGGCGGCTACGCGGGCGATATGACCCGCACCGTGCCCGCCAACGGTAAGTTCACGCCCCGCCAGAAAGCTGTGTACGAGGCCTGTCTCGCCGTTCACAAATATGCGGCGAGCATCATGCGCCCCGGTCTCGGCAAGGCGGAGTACGAGCGCCTCGTCCGCGTGGAGATGGCCAAGCAGCTCGTGGGCCTCGGGCTGCTCACGCAGGAGCAGGTGGATGCCGAAGGCGCAAACCCGCTCTGCGTCCGCAAGTACTACATGCACGGCACCTCCCACTCCCTCGGCCTGGATGTGCACGACGTCGGCCCCGATAATCCCGTCTTCGCCGTCGGTCAGGTCTGGACGATTGAGCCGGGCATCTACATTGCCGAGGAAGGCATCGGCGTCCGCATCGAGACGGACGTGCTCATCCACGAAGATCGGGTGGAAGACCTCATTCCCAATGCTCCGCTCGAAGTGGCGGATATTGAGGCGATGATGAAATAATTGATCAATAATGTCCTCGCGGCTCATGCCGCTAGGTTAAAAACCGGTCAGACGTTGGCGTCAGACCGGTTTTTCTTTGCTTGTACTTGGCGCGTGGCTCACTTATAATCAATCAGTTATCAGGGAACATGTCGCGCAGGTCGTTGAAGCGCAGGGAGGGCGGCGTGTCGATGTCATCCCGGCCGGCCATGCGGCGGCGGGCAGCCTCGGGGGAGTAGGCTGCGGGGGCTGATTTGTCGGCGGGCGCTTCCTCGAAGAGTCCGTGCGGCAGAGAGGGGAACTCATCTTCCGCCTCAGGTTCCTTGGCGGGTTCGCCGTCCAGATTGAAGAAGGACTGTTGCGGCGCGGCATCGGGCGCAAAGAAGGAGCGTTGCTCCGGCTCGAGGGCAGGCATGGTGGGCAGAGGTTCTTCCTCAGGAGCGGCAAAGAGCTCTTCCTCCTCCTCTTCTTCGGCGGGGGCAGTCGTCGGCTCATCCTCGGGGATATCCTCCTCGGGCAGGTCGGCCACAGACTCCGCGGGGGCTTCCTCCTCTTCTTCCGCGGGCAGCATCTCGGGGGCGGGAGTGGCGGCGGCCTCCTTTTCGGCACGCACCACGGCGTCGAACTCCGTGGCATCGATGCTGGCCGTGAGGCTCACGCGCATTTCTTCGCCCAGATGCGGCTTGACGGAGGCGCCGAAGAAGAGGCGCACCTCCTCCTCGCCCTCGGCAGCCGGAGGCAGACCCTCGCGGATGGTTTCCACGGCGGTGCGCAGCTCTGTGAGGGTCATGTTGTTGCCGCCCGCCACGTGGATAATGACGGTGTGGGCGAAGCGAAGGGAATCGTGATAGGCCACCAGCGGGGAGGCCAGCGCCGCGCGGGCGGCGGTTACGGCGCGGTGGGCGCCGAAGCCCTTGCCGCTGCCGTAGATGCAGCGGGAGTCGCTGTTGCGCAGGGCTGTTACCAGCTCATCCAGCCCGATGTTGATGAGGCCGGGGGAGTTGGCCATGAGGGGGATGGAGGCAGTCGCTTGGGCCAGCAGGGTATTCGTGGCGTCGTATACGCTCTTGAGCTTGGTGTTGCCGTCGAAGAGCTCCTCCATGTAGTCGTTTTCAAAGCAGAAGACGATGTCGGAGTAGCCCGACACGGCTTCCAGCGCGGCATCAGCCTGCTCGCGGCGGCGCGAGCCTTCCATGCCGAAGGGCATCACGCATACCGAGACGAGGAACACGCCCGCCTCGCTCGCCATCTGCGCCAGCAGCGGGGCTGCGCCCGAGCCCGTGCCGCCGCCGAGACCCACCACCATTACCAGCAGGCGGGCTTCCGCCAGCAGGGCGGAGATGCTCTCGCGGCTTTCCTCGAAGGCGAGGCGCCCCACCTCGGGGTCGCCGCCGCTGCCGAGCCCGCGGTTCATGCCGGCACCGAGTTGCAGGAACTCAACGTTGCCGCTTTCTTCCGCCAAGCGCTCATCGGGCGACATGATGCAGAGGCGGACATTCTCGGCGCTGGAGCCGCTGAAGCGCTGCAAAATATGCGCGCCCGCGCCGCCGAGACCGACGATGACGATGCCGTGAGCAGGGCGGGGAGTGGTGCTGAAGGGGAGCATACGGAAGGGGGAAAGCTAGGGGTGGCAGAGGGAGGCAGGGCCTTAATGTGAGCTGCGGAAGAGGTTGAAGAAACGCTGAAGAACGCTGGGGTCCTTGCCGCGCAGGGCGTCGTCATCGTAGCGCTGGGCGAAGCGGATGAGGCCGATGGCGGTGCAGTAGCGGGGGTCGGCGAGGTAGGATTGGCGGCGGCCGGGCTCCTGCGGCGCGGGTTGATGCACGGGCATGTTGAAGATGTAGCGGGTCAGGCCGTCCAGACCGCGCATGAGGCTGGTGCCGCCGGAGAAGTAGATGGACATGCCGCTGTGCTGCAACAGCTCCTGAGGAATGCGGTCGCGCACGCGCAGCAGAGTGTCGGCCAGGCGGTTGCGGATGATGCGGTTGAGGTCGCCGCGGGGGATGGTGACGTCGTGCATGCCCAGCTCGGAGCGGTATTGGGCCAGCGAGCGGTCCTTTACATCGCCGAAGGCGTTGCCCTCGGTGCACTTGAGCACCTCAGCCGCCTTGTTGCTCAGGCGCTGTTCGGTGAGCTTCACGATGTCGGCGTTGATGGTGTTGCCGCCCACGGGAATGCAGCCGGAGGCAACCACGTCGCCGCCCTTGTAGCAGATGAAATCCGTCGTGCCGCCGCCGATGTCGATGAGCAAGGCGCCTGCGTCCTTCTGCTGGCGGGTGAGCACCATCTGCGCCGTGGCCAGCGGGGCAAAGACGAGGTCCTCTACCTCCAGCGGCACCTGACGCACGCAGAGCAGCGAGTTTTGCAGGCGGGTCTTAATGCCGTGCATGACGTGGCAGTTGACATCCAACGTGCGGCCCGTGAGGCCGACGGGGTGGCGCGTCGGCTCGTTGCCGTCGATGGAGAAGCCGCCGGACTCGCGGTTCACCACGAAACGGTCGGCCTCCAGCTCCTTCTTTTCTGCCTTCTCGCGGGCGATGTCCGCGTGGCTCTCGTCGATAATCTCCTCGCCGTCGGGCAGGCGGAAGGAGCCGACGTTGTTCTCGCCGACAATGTGGTCGCCCGTGACGGAAAGGAAGACGTTGAGAATATCGACATCCGCGTGGTCCTGCGCCAGCTGCCATGCATCGCAGACGCATTGGCGGGCCATGCTCTGGTCCACGATTTCGCCTTTGCGGACACCGGCGCTGGCTACCTCACCGATGCCGATGATGGTGGCGGAGGCATCCGGGCGAATCTCGCCTACGACCATGCAGGTCTTCGAGGTTCCGATTTCCAGACCGACGAGAATTTTTGATTGAGCCATAGCGTGTGGAAGAGAGGGGTGGAGTGAAGGAGGGGGTAATGCTGTTGCTATTCTATCAGGCCTCCGCGCGCGACGCGCGCGAAAAACGCGTCATGAGGTGCGGGAAAATGTTACTGTTTTTTAAGTGCTTCGGCGCAGACCTCGGGAGTCGGCATGATTTCGGGCATGAGGGTCACAAACTCTTCGCTGTACTTCTCCGAGGGCTTGAAGAGGAAGCCCGGCTTGCGGGAGCGCAACTCGTAACTCGTGGCGCGGAAAAGGGGGTAGGGCTTATCAGTGGCGGAGTCATAGGCCTCGCGCCCCGTGTAGCTGCCGCGGATGATGTATTCCGCGTTCTGATCCGTACCGTAAACGGCATTTTTGAGCGGCGGCTCGGGGCCGCGGTCAGGCGTATGCACCACACTCTCGTCCATCATCACCAGCTTGGCGGTGCGCCAGCTCTCCCCGGGTTTGCGCAGGTAGCCCCAAAAGCGGGTGTAGGGGATATGGTAGCGGCGGCCGATGTAGTAATCGCCCTTCGGTTCGGCGGCAATCTGCGCCTCGCGCTCGGCAAGGGCGGCACAATCCGACTGCAGCTGACTGCATTGGCAGAGCAGCATCGGCAGCAACAGGGCATAGGTCAGGCGGCGGAACATAGCGTCACCCCCTGTTCTACCGCAAGCAGGCGCAGTGGTCAAGTCTTTAAGAAAAGCATAGTATTTAAGACGGAGTTTTTTAGGCGTTCAAGCGGCTTTGACCGGCTCACGCCGCTTTAATTCCTTGACACTGTCCGCGCGCACCCGTATACTGCGCGTGGGTTCGTGTGTCCATGCGACTCCCTTTCTGCGGCAGGACGGGCAGATGGGTTCATCCCCTGAAAAGGAGGGCTCGCCCGTATCTTTCGCAGACGCGCACCCACTAAACACTCACTCTCAACCATTTTCATGCTTTCTAACTTTTTCAGAAAAATCGCCGGGCTCTTTTCCTACGATGTAGGCATTGACCTCGGTACGGCCAATACGCTGGTCTACATCAAAGACCAGGGTATTGTGCTGCGAGAGCCTTCCGTCGTGGCCATGAAGGGCGACAAGGTGAAGGCCGTGGGCGAGGAAGCCAAGCGCATGGTGGGCCGTACGCCCGGCAGCGTGGTGGCTATCCGCCCGCTCAAAGACGGCGTTATCGCCGACTTCGAGGTGGCGCACAACATGTTGCGCTACTTCATCAAAAAAGCCACTCAGCACCGCCTGCGTACGCGCATCCTCATCGCCCATCCCTCCGGCATCACGGAGGTGGAGCGCCATGCCATCGAGGAGGCCGCCTATGAGGCCGGCGCCGTGGCCGTTCAGCTCATCGAGGAGCCTATGGCCGCCGCCATGGGCGTGGGCCTGCCTGTCTCCGAGCCTATCGGCAACATGATTGTCGACATCGGCGGCGGTACGACGGAGGTCGCCATCCTCGCCCTTTCCGGCATCGTCTACAGCCAATCCGAAAAGTGCGGCGGCGATGCGTTGGATGAAACAATCGTCCGCCACATGCTCGCTGCGCACAACCTGCTCATCGGCCCGCGCACGGCGGAAGACATCAAGATTCGCGTGGGTTCCGCCCACCCCCTCCAGCAGGAGCTGGAGATGGAGGTGAAGGGGCGCGACCGCGGCACCGGCCTGCCCAAGACCGTGACTGTGCGCTCCGAGGAGATTCGCGAAGCCCTGAAGGACAAGCTCGACATCATCGTCAGTGCCGTGCGCCAGACGCTCGATCACTGCCCGCCTGAGCTGGCCAGCGACCTGTACGACCGCGGTATCACCGTTGCGGGCGGCGGCGCTCTGCTGCGCGGCTTGGGTGACTTGCTGCACGAGCAGACCGGCCTGCCCATCTTTATTGCTGAGGACCCCCTGAGCGCTGTCGCCGAAGGCACAGGCAAGTGCCTGCAGGAGAACAGCGACATCTTCTACGAGGATTAATCCGCCCTCTTCGGTGGCGCTGCAACTGCATGGCTAAGCCCGCAAGTCCGTCGGACGGGCTGCGGGGGTGCGGTTGCGGAGCAATCACCGCCCGTCGGCGCGGACACGTCGGCAGGAGAACCTTCAACCCTAACCACAACTTTGTCCCTTTTTTCCAAAATGATTCATTCTGTCAAACACTTCTTCGGGTTCGGCCAATGCAACCCGAAGGAGGGAACCACCATCGTCATCAACTCCGAAAAGCTGGAACGCCGCGTCGCCCTGTTGGAAGACGGCGTGTTGGAAGAGTACAGCATCGAGCGCGAGGGCGAGGATAACATCGTCGGCGGCATTTTCAAGGGCCGCGTCAAGAACATCGAACCCGGCCTGAAGGCCATGTTCGTGGACATCGGCGGTGAGAAAAACGCCTTCCTGCACTTCTGGGATGCGCTGCCTCTGGCTCTGGACTCTTCCCTTGAAGAAATTCAGAAGGAGGGCCGCCCCCGCAAGCAGCAGAAGAAGATTACCAGCAAGGACATCCCTGACATCTACCCCGTCGGTTCCGAAATCATGGTGCAGGTCACCAAGGGCCCCATCAGCTCCAAGGGCCCGCGCGTGACGACGAACATCTCGCTGGCCGGCCGCTACATTGTGCTGATGCCCTTCACGGATCAGTTCGGTATCTCCCGCAAGATTGACGACCCGAAGGAGCGCCAGCGCCTCCGCCAGATTGTCCAGAAGCTCAACGTGCCCGAGGGTATGGGCATCATCATGCGCACGGTGGCGCAGGGCCAGCGCTTCCGCCATTTTGTGCGCGATTTGGCCATGCTGCTCACCCAGTGGCGCGAGGTGGAGGAGAAGTTTGCCTCCCGCCCCGCCCCGCTCTGTGTGTATCAGGAGCCGGATCTCATCGAGCGTACGGCGCGCGACTTCCTCACCGACAACGTGGACAACATCGTCTGCGATAATCTGGAAACCACACAGCGCATGCAGGAGATTGCCGGAAAAATTTCCCGCCGCTCCAAGCGCCACATCCACCATCTGCCCTGCCGCCAGCCCATCTTCGAGGAGCTGGGCGTGGAGAAGCAGATCAACGAAGCCTTCCAACGCCAAGTGCTGCTGCCCTGCGGCGGCTACCTCGTGATTGATGAGACGGAAGCCCTCATCGCCATCGACATCAACACGGGCCGCAACAAGGGCAACAAGGACCTCGACAAGACCATTCTCGAGACCAACCTTGAATCCGCCCGCGAGATTGCGCGCCAGCTGCGCCTGCGCAACATCGGCGGCCTTGTGGTGGTGGACTTCATCGACATGCGCCACCGCAAGGATCAGCTCGCCGTCTACAAGGCCATGAAGGACGCCCTCAAGCGCGACAAGGCCAAGACGCAGGTGATGCAGATTACGCCCATCGGCCTTATGGAGATGACGCGCCAGCGCATCAACGAATCCCTCCTCGACTTCGTGAACGACCACTGCCCGTACTGCCACGGCCGCGGCCGCATCAAGAGTGTGATGACCATGAGCGTGGAAATTCAGCGCCAGCTCAAGGCTACCATCATGCGTTACCGCGACACCGTGGGTGATATGATTGTCGTGGTGAATAGCGATGTGCTCACGCGCTTCAAGAACGAAGACGCGAAGCTCCTCATGGAGCTGGAGCGCCAGTGCGCCGGCCGCCTCATCTTCCGCAGCGACCCCGGCATCCACCGCGAAGCCTTCGCCATCCTTGACCCCAACAACAATAACAAGGCCTTGTATTCAGTCAATATCTGATGCGCGCGTTGTGATTTGAAAAACGGACTGGCGTGTACGTCAGTCCGTTTTTGCTTTTCAGGCAGGGCCGGGCAGGGTAGAATACGGGTGCCGTCACTATGCTTTTTTATATCATCACCCCTGCGTTCAATGACCTGGAACGCCTGAGAGCCTGCGTGCGCTCGGTGGCAGATCAGGCAGGCGAGGGTGTGGAGGTGCACCACCATGTGCAGGACGGCGGCAGCTCAGACGGTACGGCGGCGTGGCTGGAGGCGTGGCAGCACGCGCATGAGGACGCGGTTGGGTATGCGTTGACGTATGAGAGTACCGCGGATGCGGGCTTGTATGATGCCCTGAATAAAGCATGGGACAGGATGCCGCAGAAGGCGGCCTACACGGCTCACCTCAATGCGGATGAACAGTACCTGCCGGGGGCGCTGCGCCGCATCGCCGCCGCTTTTGCCGAGCATCCCGGGGCAGAGCTGTTGACCACGACCTACCTGATGTGCAACGAAGATGGCACCTATCATTGCCACCGTCGCCCCGTGCAGCCGCATGTGTGGACGAGCGTGCTCACCTGCGAGCTGATGACCTGCGTCTGTTTTCTGCGCGCTGATGCTTTGCGCCGTCTCGGTCTGCGCTTCGATATCTCCTACCGCTCGTTGGCGGATGTGCCCTTCTACCGCGACCTCGTGGCAGCGGGTACGTGCATTGTCAGTCTGCCGCGCCTCGTGACTTCGATGTATACCCTCACGGGGCGCAACCTCTCGTGGACACCGCTGACGGCGACGGAACGCGCCCGCTACAACGCGGCTGCCCCGGCGTGGCAACGCCTGCTCTACCCCTTCTCTCGCCGTTGGGTGAATTTCAAGCGCCGTCTCGTCGACCTCATGTGCCCCGCCCCGCAAACCTGTGCCCTCTACCATGGGGATGCGGAAACCCGCACCACCGAGACCATCACCGTCCCCACCTGCATTTGCCGCCGCAAGAGCAACGGCTGACAAGTGCGTTCCGTTGGCAGACAAAGGGGGATTTGTCGAGATGTACAAAGTACAATGTACAAAGTACAAATCAAAAATTTAGGCGGCTGACGCCGCGGGATAAAAACTCGTTCTGACGCAAGCGTCAGAACGAGTTACCAATCCTTGCGGCGGCTTGTCTCGGCGTAGCCGTAGGCGAAGACGGAAGCCGCACTCTATTCAATGATTTGTACTTCGTACTTTGTACATTGTACTTACAAATCCTCACAGTTCAGTCCGCTATCCCCGGCAGGATTTTTCAGCGGATGACACTGCCGGGGTCCGTTTGCGTGCCTTCAGCCAGGATGCGACCGGGGAGAATCACGCATTTGCAGCCGATGCGGGCGTGGGAGCCGATGCAGCAGCCGAGCTTGTTGCGGCCCGTGCGGCGCAGCTCCCCCTGCCACGGCATGCGGATTTCGCCCGCGTCGTGGCGGAAATTGCTGAAGATGCAGCCCCCGCCCACGTTGATGTCGTCCCGCAGGACGGAGTCGCCGATGTAGCTGAGGTGCGAGACAAACACTCTGTTGCCGAGCTTGGCGTTTTTCAGCTCCACGGCATTGCCGACAATGCAGCCGTCCCCCACGCTCACGTAGCCGCGCAGGTAGGCATTAGGGCCGATTTTGCAGTCTCTGCCGATGCGGACGTTCCCCTCAATCACGGTGCCCGGGAGGATGCGGGAACCCTCCCCCAGTTGCAGCACGGCGCCCTCCGTCACGGCGAGGGGGTGCACCTCGCCGCGGATGTCGGGGGACATCTGCGCCAACTCGCGTTCCAGCGCGTCCAGTTCCTCCCACGGCGGGAGTTCTGTCCCCACCCCGTTCATTTGAGGGCGGGGAGCAGTTTTTTGAGCTGCGGGCGCAGCAGGGTGTAGAGCTCCTTTTCGGCTTCCTCGGAGAGATCAAAGTCATCCATGAGCACGCGCTCCTCCAACACGCGGCCGCCGAGGCACTGCGCGTTGCTGGCGTAGAGGTAGAAGAGAGCGTCCGTGCTGTCGCCGCGGTTGCCCTCTGCGGCATCGCGGTAGTAGCGTTCGCCGACGTGGCGCAGCTCACCCGCGCGCAGAATCTCCTTCACACGGGTTACTTGCGCGGCGGAGAGGGGGTGGATGTCGCCCTCCTCCAGCAACCAGCCGGGGCGCTGAGCGGTGACGGCCATCTTGGGGGCGGTCATCATCTCCGAGAAGGTTTCCTCCCCCACGGAACCGCGGGTGAAATAGGAGCAGGAGCTCGGCAACAGGAAGGAGGCCGCGGCAAGGGTAAGCAGTAGAAGGGAGCGTTTCATGGGGAAAAGAAAAAGGCTTATCTGATGCTGTTATTCTAGCGCAGCGGCGGCGTGTTGCAAGAGAAAAAGCGTATCAATTAACGGCCGTAGTGCGGATTTGAGCCGCCAGACGCGCGCAGGACTGCTCCAGCAGCTCAACCACGGTATCGAAGCCGCGATCGCCGTCCCAGTAAGGGTCGGGTACCTCGGTGAAAGAGCTGCCCTCGGGGAACCAGCGGCTCATGGGGATGACACGGGCGCGCTCCTCTGCCGTACGCGCAAGGGAGAGGATGTCCTCGCGGTTGCTCTCGTCCTGGGGGATGATGAGGTCGAACTGAGAGAAATCCGCCCGCGAGAATTGGCGGGCGGTATGGCCGCCCCAGGCGTAGCCGTGGCGTTGCAGGGCGGCGAGCATGCGGCGATCGGGCTTTTGGCCGATATGCCAGCCGCCCATGCCGCAAGAGTCGACGTACACGCGCTCGGTGAGCCCGGCGCGCTTCAGTTCGGCATTGAACAGAATCTCCGCCGCGGGGGAGCGACAGATATTGCCGAGACAGACGAAAAGGACGCGCAGCGGGTCGGCGGCGAGGTCGGGGATAGCGGGGGGCTCGGGGGCAGGGCTCATATCGCCGCTCATTCTAGCACAGCGGCGGTCGGGATGCACGCCCGAAGCGCGCCTACCCGCAGAAAATCGCCACTGAACTTCCTGTTTTCCGCAATTGCGCCGAAATATGCTTGTTTCCGCCTTGCGCGCGTGTTATGATGCGTGTCATGAAGCACTTTCTGCCCCTTTCTCTGCTGGCCTCTCTGTGCCTGATGCCCTTTGCAGGCGCCGTGGAGCTGACCGACCTCAGCCCCACGCTGACGCGTACGGATGCGGACGCCAACCTCACCAAGGATTATGCCTATCGCGTGCTCAGCGACCTGACGGTGCGCCGCGTGTGGAACCTCGATGACAACCGCAAGCTCACCATCGACTTCGACCCGAAGAAGGACAAGCTCATCTGCATCGTGGTAGATTACAAGAAGCCCGTGTCCTCCAAGGAGGGCACCAAGGCCGTGCTTGACATCACTAAGGCTCCCGAGGCCAAGTGGAACAAGCTCTCCACGGACAAGGCTGCCAAGTACGGTGTGGAACGCGCCAAGGCCCTCAAGGTGGACGGCGGCTACGCTTTCATGGAGAGCAACACGGCCGGTAAGTGCATCCGCGTGTCGCTCTACCCGCAGGTGCCCAAGGGCAGCCGCCGCCATCTGCAAGATGTCTCCACGGCGGATTACGGCCCCACGGCCATGGGCAACAACTCTCAGGCCTCTGCCGGCAAGGAGCTGATGCAGGACGAAGCTAAGCGCCTCCAGACCCCCAACAAGACGGATTTGGCTAAGAATGTCGCCGAGAGTGATACCATGGAGGATGATGAGCCCGTCGCCGTCACCGAGCCCACGCCCGAGCCCGAAACGGTGAAGGAAACGACGAGCGAACCCAAGGCCGTGGTGAAGGAGGACAAGCCCTCTAAGAAGAAGGTCAACACGCAGCCGCAGGGCGACCGCGGCAACGATTTGGATGCCTTGCTCGCCAAGCTCGGTCTGGACGGTCTGACACCCATGCAGTGGGGTATCGGCGGTGCAGCGCTCATCCTGCTCTTCACCATCATCGGCATGATTCGCCGCTCGGCTGAGCAGAAGCGCCTCAAGGCCCGCGCCGAGGCCATGGCCCGCACGGATGTAGGCGCCTCTCTCCGCGCCTCCGTGTCTCGCCCCAAGCTCCGCACCAAGCGCTGAAGCTAGGCCCGAAAGGGAATTTTTACCCGCATCCGGCATATTGCCGGATGCGGCTTTTTTTACCTTTGCCCCCGGCAACAAAGCAGCCGCACCCCCGCGGTCGGGGATGCGGCGCTTTTTGTCAGAGGTGTGGTGAGGCCTCTCAGGCCTTGATTTCGTTGCCCAGCTCAATGATGGAATACTCGCCGGGGCTGAGACGATAGACAATCTGCAGCACGTTGCGGCGGGCGTTGCGATAGAGCACGAAGGGCTTGCCGGAGATTTCCAGCTCCATGATGGCATCCTCCTTGTACATGGTGCGCAGGTCGTAGCCTTCGCGGGAGATGCGGACGGGCTTGGGATCCTCGGGCGCTTCGGTATCGACATCGTAGTCGAGCACTTCCTCTTCGTACACGGATTCCGTCAGCTTGCGGATGCTCTGCGAGCGGTGCGGGCGGAAGTGCTTCATGAGGCGGGTCTTGTGCTTGCGCATGCGGCGCATAATCTTCGTCACCGTTTCATCGATGGCGGCGTAGAGGTCAGCCGAGCTGGTAGTAGCCTGAATGGTGATATGGTCGGCACAGAAGAGGACGATTTCGGCCATCTGGCGCTCTTTCTGCACATCCACCACGACGCGGGCTTCCACAATCTTGGGATAGTCGATATGGATGGCTTCAATCTTCTTCACGGCGAAATCGCGGATAGCATCCGTCACTTCGATATGGCGCCCCGTAACAGTAATGTTTGTTTCAACATTCGACATGGTATGTACCTCTTTCTATGGTTGTGTGGTTCAGGTTCGCAACAAGGGTGAAATAAGAAAAAACCCTTTTGCAATACTCATCATAGGCGCGGCGGAAAAAAGTTGCAAGAAAAAAACGCAGGGTATTTGCTTAATTTTTTCGTAGCATTTTTAATCCGCTGACAGACAAGGAGAAAGACAAATGAGGATTTGTCGGGATTTACTAGGTACTATGTACTAGGTACTATTTAT
>JAKSOV010000024.1 GCA_024405415.1 Akkermansia sp. | reverse complement strand
GCTCCCAAAATGTGCGCGCCCCGGCGCGCAGAGGCAAACGATGCTATTCTGACGTTCCGTCAGAATAGCGCCTTAAATTCCGCGCGGGCAAGCCCGCGCAAGAGTTCGACAAACTGCTCATTTGTCTCACAGTCCGCAGCGCGGCAGACAGTCCTCCCACGTGGCGGAGCGGGTCATCAGCTCCGTCAGCCACGCATCATCCTTGAGGCGCGGGGCGTTGTTGAAGGCGGCGGGGTTGGTGATGCGGGTGAAGAGCACGCGGCGGATGCTGCTCTTGGGCACGCGGCGGATGCCGTAGCCGCCGGGCTGGCCGTCCTTCGCCTGGTGGGCGGACCACACGCGCACGGTGTCGCCCTCGTCCTGCACGAGGATGACAAGGTGCCCGCGCTCCGTGGCCCCGATGCCGTCATTCCACCAAATCTTCATGATGTCAGAAGGGCGCGCCTTCTGCCACTCCGTGAAATTGACGCCCGCGCCGAGGCGGTGCACCAGCATGGCAAAGCCCGGGCCGTTCGCATTCGCATAGCCCCACGGGCCGATGCCGTCCTTTACCAACTGCGGCAGCAGCGCTTGCCACGCCTCGGGCGAGATGGCGCGGCGGCGGTTGGCTTCCTCCCACTTCAGCAGCCCGGAGAGCACCGCCGCATACACCGCGGCGGAGCAGAAGGAGGGGCGAGCCACCTGCGCATCGAAACGCGGGCGGCGGGTGCGCTCATCCCACGGAAAGGCCTTGACGAGCGCCTGCTTGGCTTGATCATCCGTGCTGTAGGCTCCGTTGCCGTGGCGCTGAATCTCCAGAATGGAGCTTTGCAGCGCTTTCCACCACGGCTGTTGTTGCTGCGCGGCGGTGGTGTGGGGCAGGGGGGCGGAGCGCTTGCTTTTGAGCACAGGCGCGCCCTGCGTTGCCGTGGTCAACAACGCAAGCATCAGCGCTGTGCAGAGAAATCTCACGTCCCCAGTCTAACGGTGCGGCCCGCAGCGGACAAGCCTTTTTTCCGCCCGCTAACCGCTTTTTAGACTTGCAGAATAGTTAAAAAGTGATAACATATCGCCGTCATGAACACCACCTTTCTCCCTGCTTGTCTGTGTGTTGCCGCGGCGTTGCTGTCGTCTGCGCGGGGGGAGTGGCAGTACCATTTACCTGGCACGGGGCTGATGCCCAGCGCCGCCTCTGCCGAGTTTGTGGTCGCAGCGGGCGAGCGCCACCACGGGGGAGATTCGCTGGGCCTGCAAAACTACACGTTCACCATCCCCTTTGCCGACCCTCGCCGCAGTAATTGGAATACCTGGTACATCAACGCCTGTCTCGACACGGAAATCACGCACCTGTCGACCTCGGGCGTGTTAGTGCCCGACGGCGCCACGCTGTACTCCTTTACCCTGCCGATGTCCGTCATTCACCCCATGTCGGGCGGGCAGCGCCTCATCCTGACGCTGGCTCCGCACGTGGCAACGGATTTCAACGGCCCTGCGCATGCCTTCGGTATGGGCGGCTTCGTGGATTACCGTCTGTTTGCTACCGACACCTTCTCAGCCTCCGTCGGCACGGTGTGCATGCCCAACGAGACCTACTATTGGTTTGTTCCCTTTGCCACTTTTGAATGGAAACCCACCCCCGATTGGGAGCTCTCGCTCAAGGGGTTCCGCTTCCAAGCCATGCGTCAGCTGGGCCACGGCCTTGCGGCGGGTGCCTTTGCCCGCGGCGTCGGCGGCAGCTGGGCCACGCATGAGGAGGAGGGTACACGCCTGTTGCGCGTGCGCTCGCTCGCCCTCGGCGGGCGAGTGGAGTGGGATTTCGCTAAGCCCGGGCAGACCAAGCGCATCCTCTTTGCCGATGTGGGCGCAACCGTCTTTACCATGGCAGAGAAACTCCGCTACTCCCACCTGCGGGATTCGGAGAGTATGCACCATTACCACCCCGCGCTTTACGTTGCCGCGGGGGCGGATTTCCGCTTCTGACGCGTGAGGCGCAGCGGCCCCAAATCAAAACCGCGGCGCGTGGCCTCGGCCAGCAGTCGTCGCATGGTCGCGTCATCCGCCTTGCGCGCTCGTGTCAGCAGCCAGAGGTAGCGCCGCCCATCCCCTGAAACAAGGGCCTCCGTACACTCCGCATCCGTGTAGAGAATGTGGTAGGGCGCGCGGAACCAGCAGTAGGGCGGCACAAAGGAGACCCACAGTCGCCCTTGCTCCTCAGGTAGGGGGAGAACCGCTCTCCCCGCGGCGCGGTGTTCCCGCCCGCGGGCATCGAAGCCCACGTTGGTGATGTCGATGCGGCCGTCCGCACGGCGGGTATAGTCGGCATAGACATCGTCCAGCCCGTGTTCAAAAAAGCAGTCGTAGCGCGCTTGCTCGTACCACCGCCCGAGGTAGGCCGGCAGGTGGACATCGGCCTGTGGGGTTGTGTCGGGTGCTTTCCCCCGCTGCCCGCGCAGCGAGCGCACCCCCTTGCCGAGCGCTTGGACAAAAGCTTTCAGTATCATACTGCCAAGACCCCGCCCGCCCCGCTGCCGTTGCAAAACAGTTGCCGGAGAGAGACGGATAAATGAGCAGTTTGTCGGGGAGACGACGGCTTGCGAAAAGTTGGAAGTTGGAAGTTGGAGGTTGGAAGTGTAGAGTTAGGCTCGCTTCGCTCGCGGGAGAAAAACGAAACGCAAAGCGCGTGCTACGGCATTTAGTTTAAGCGGTCGCCTGCGCTTTGCGTTGCGTCTATCCCTGCGGCGAAGCCGCACGAATTTCAAAACTTCCAACCTCCAACTTCAAACTTCCAACTTCCCTACAAATCCTCATTTCATTAAATCTTGCACCCCGTGGGCATTTCGTGTAAGATGCAAGTATGCGACGCCCCTCGTTACTCGGTCTGGTGCTGGCGGACAGCTGGCTGGCCCCCTATGAACGCGACATCAAAGGCCGCTTGCGCCTCTTTGATGCCAAGCGGGAGGCGATTGTGCGCCGATACGGCTCGCTGAGCGCCTTTGCCGAAGGCTATAAGCGACTCGGTTTCAACCGCGATGCCGCCACGGGCGAGTGGGTGTACCGCGAGTGGGCGCCGGGCGCGCGCGGGCTGCGCCTCATCGGCGATTTTAACGGCTGGAACCGCGAGAGCCACCCCATGCAGCCCACGGACACGGGCGTGTGGGAGCTGCGTCTGCCCGCCGAGGCGCTCGCCCACGGGCAGCGGGTGAAGGTGCATGTCATCGGCGCGAACAGCGAGGGGCGCGACCGCGTGCCTGCGTGGATTCGCTACACCGAGCAGGATGCGCAGACCTACGACTACTGCGGCCTTGTCTGGGCGCCGGAGCAGCCCTATACGTGGCGCAATACGCGCTGGAACCCCGCAACCGTCGGTACGCCCTTTATCTATGAAGCCCACGTCGGTATGGCCGGGGAGGAGGAGCGTGTGCATTCCTACCGCGAGTTTGCGGACAATGTGCTGCCCCGCGTAGCGGCGCTGGGCTACAATGTGGTGCAGCTCATGGCCGTGCAGGAGCACCCATACTACGGTTCCTTCGGTTACCACGTCTCCTCTTTCTTCGCCCCCTGTAACCGCTTCGGCACACCCGAAGACCTGAAATATCTCGTGGATATGGCGCATGGGCTCGGCATTGCCGTGCTGCTGGATGTGGTGCACTCCCACGCTGTGAAGAATGTCGCCGAAGGACTCAACGATTTTGACGGCAGCGGCGGGCAGTATTTCAAGGCGGGCGAGCGCGACAGCCGCCACCCCGATTGGGACAGCTGCCTTTTCGACTACGGTCGCGACGAGGTGCTGGAGTTCCTGCTCTCTAACCTCCGCTGGTGGCTGGAGGAGTATCACTTCGACGGTTTCCGCTTCGACGGCGTGACAAGCATGCTCTACGTCCACCACGGGCACGAGCCGTTCACGGATTTGAGCTGCTACTTCAACACTATGGTGAATGTCGATGCCGTGACCTACCTGCAACTCGCGGCCACGCTGGTGCAGGAGGTGCGCCCCGGTGCCTTTGCCATTGCGGAAGATATGAGCGGCATGCCCGGGCTCTGCCGCCCCGTGGAGGAGGGCGGTTTCGGCTTCACGCACCGCCTCGCCATGGGCCTGCCCGATTACTGGATTAAGCTGCTCAAGGAGAAGAAGGACGAGGAGTGGAGCGTGGGCGACATGTGGTACACCCTCATCAACCGCCGCTACGGCGAGTCCAATATCGCCTATGCCGAGAGCCACGACCAGGCGCTGGTGGGTGACAAGACGATTGCCTTCCGCCTGATGGATGCGGAGATGTACACGCACATGAGCTGCGACCTGCCGAGCCTCGTCATCGACCGCGGCATGGCGCTGCACAAGATGATTCGCCTCGCCACGCTGGCGGCGGGCGGCGAGGGCTGGCTCAATTTCATGGGCAATGAGTTCGGACACCCCGAGTGGATTGACTTCCCCCGCGAGGGTAACGGCAACTCCTACAAGTATTGCCGCCGCCAGTGGAGCCTCGTCGATAACGGCCTGCTGCGCTACCGCTTCCTGAACGCGTTTGATGCCGCCATGGTAGCGCTCGCCAAGCGCGCGGATATTCCCGCTGCTGCGCCTGCTCAGCCGCTCAATATGGATGAGGAGAACCAAGTGATGGCCTTCGAGCGCGCGGGGCTTCTCTTCGTCTTTAACTGGAGCGGCGAGCGCGCTCTGCCCGACTACGCCCTGCATGCGCCCTTTGCGGGTGAGTGGCGTGTGGTGCTGGACTCCGATGCTGCTGAATTCGGCGGATACGCGCGGCAGGACCACGGCGTCAACCACTTTACGGATGCAGACGGCGTTTTGCAGCTCTATCTGTTGCCCCGCACCGTGCAGGTGCTCGCGCCCGTGCAGCGCCCGCTGTGAGCAGCGGAAAAAATCTTTTTTGAAAATCAGGCTTGCGTCTGCGGGCGCAAGCTGCTAGATTGTCCCTGCAAGCCACTGAGGCTTGCCAACCCCTACCTATCCCTATGACCACGCTACTCGACCTGATGCAACAGGTGTGGAATCGCCGCACCCCCGCCCGTCCTTCCTCTACTGCCGCAGCTGCGCCCTCCGGTGACCTCTGGCAATGGTATTGCCGCCACTGTGTGGAGGCGGAAAAAACGGAAAGAAAAGTTTTGTTGCAAAAATAATTACATATTTAAAACAAAAAGCTTTTTCTCAAACGCTTGTCTTGGTGAAGGGCATGAAGCCCGTGATACAACCATGAACAAGCAAATGATGAAAAGCATGATGGTGGCCTGCATGGCCGTGTTTGCCTTTGCCTCCGCCTCCCAAGCCGAGGCTGCGAGTGTGAATATCAGCTTGGGCTGCAACGGCGTGCAGGTTCGCGTAGCGGATAACTGCTGCCGCGCGGCTAAGCACCGAGCCGACGTCCGCCGCCACCGCGAGGAAATGGCCCGCCGAGAGGCCGCCCGCCGCCACCGCGAGGAAATGGCCCGCCGCGAAGCCGCCCGCCGCCACCACCACTGCGCTTTCCGCCGATGAAGGAAGAAGTCGAAGCCCCCGGTACTACCCTCCGCCGCTGATGCTGCCCGCAAGGCTCATCAGCGGTGTTTTTTTGCCGATGCGCACACGGGCTTTTCGCTTGCGCGCTGCGGTCTGCTGCGTTAGAATAAGCCTGTTATGATGCTCCACTTCTACAAAATGACGGGTGCCGGCAACGACTTTGTGATGGTTGACAACCGTGATCTCTCCCTCAGCTCCGTGCTGACGCATGACAATATTGCCGACATCTGCGACCGCCGCTTCGGCGTGGGCGCAGACGGCCTCATCGCCGTGGAGCCCGCCAAGGGCAAGGGCGATGTGCGCATGCGCTACTACAACAGCGACGGCGGCGAGGCCGAGATGTGCGGCAACGGTGCCCGCTGCTTCACGGCATTTGTGGATTTCCTCTCCGAGAAGGGGATGAAGGTTGTCCGCTTTGAGACGATGGCCGGCATCGTGAAAGGTGTGGTGAATGACGATGACTCCGTGACCGTGCAGCTCACCACCCCCAAGGATTTGAAGCTTAACGCGCTGCCTGCGACGGACGTAGTGCCCGCCCCTGTGCACTTCCTCAACACGGGTGTGCCGCACGCCGTGGCCTACCTCCCCTCCGTGGATAAGCTGGATATTAAGAAGGCGGGCGCCTTCCTGCGCTATCACGAGGCCTTTGCCCCCGCCGGTACCAACGCCAACTTCGCCACCGTGCTCTCCCCGCAGCACCTCAAGCTGCGCACCTATGAGCGCGGCGTGGAGGACGAGACGCTGGCCTGCGGCACAGGCATGACCGCCACCGCTCTGCTGCATGCCGCGCTCACGGGCGCTCCTTCCCCCATCTCTCTGGATGTGGCCGGCGGCGATACTCTCAAGGTGGCCTTTAAGCGCACGAAGGACAATCAGTTCTCTGATGTCACCCTCACGGGCCCCGCTCTCATTGTCTTCCGCGGAGAGGTGCTCATCATGGAGGACTGAGAGAAGAGGGGAAATAAATAATCAATCCTCCCCATGGTTCCCACGCATCCCATCGATACGAAAGGTCGTCCCATCATCCTTATCGGCTTGATGGGATGCGGGAAGAGCACCATCGGCAAAGCCCTGAGCATGCGCACGGGGCTGCCGCTGCTGGATACGGATGCCGTCATCGAGGAGCAAATAGGCAAGAGTATCCCCGATATCTTCCGCGAGGACGGGGAGCTGCACTTCCGCAATTTGGAGACGGCGCTGCTGCGCTACCTCGAGGAGAAACACTCCGCCGCGCAGCCGCCCATCATCTCTACGGGGGGCGGCATTGTCGGCCGCGCGGAGAACCGCGCCATTCTGCACCGCATGGGCATGGTGGTGTGGCTCAACGTGAATGTCGGTACCCTGCTGGCCCGCACGGCTCACGCCTCCAATCGCCCCTTGTTGCAGACGGATGACCGCCGAGAGACGCTCATGCGACTGTTAGCGGAGCGTCGCCCGCTCTATCAGGAGACCGCCCATCTCCAAATTGATTCCGCGCGCATGGACGTCAACACCGTGGCTCACCACATCTGCCTCGTGGCGGAACGCTTCTTCCGCAACCTCCCGCCGCTGCATCAGACGGGGGAATAATGTGGTATAGGCTTTCCTTTTGCCTGTCCGGGTGCTACAATGGGCGGCGATATGATGAACCTGCCTATTCGTCCCCGCCGTAACCGCAAGAGCGCCTCCGTGCGCGGTATGATGCGCGAAAGCTCGCTTTCCGCCGCGCATCTGATTTACCCCATGTTTGTGCAGGAGGGGGCGGAGAACACGCCGATTGAATCCCTGCAGGGGTGCACGCGGTGGTGTGTAGCGGATATTGCGGCGGAGTGTAAGCGCCTGTTCAATCTGGGCATTCCCTGCGTGGACCTCTTCGCCGTGGTGCCGGAGGAGAAGAAAGACGCCGCCGGTTCTGAGGCATGGAACCCTGAGGGCGTGGTGCCGCGCGCCATCCGCGCCATCAAGGCCGCTGTGCCGGAGATGACGGTGATGACTGATGTCGCGCTGGACCCCTTCAACACCTACGGTCAGGACGGTATCGTGCGTGAGTATGCGGACGGCACCTACGAGATTCTCAACGATGAAACGGTGGAGGCGCTGGTGAAACAGGCGCTCTGCCACGCCCGCGCGGGTGCGGATATCATCTCCCCCAGCGACATGATGGATGGCCGCATCGCTGCGCTGCGTGCCGCGCTCGACGGTGAGGGGTTTACGAAGGTATCGCTCATGAGCTACACCGCCAAGTATGCCTCCGCTTTTTACGGCCCCTTCCGCGGGGCATTGGGCAGTGCGCCCAAGTTCGGCGACAAAAAGACCTACCAGATGGACCCCGCCAACATCCGCGAGGCCTTGCGTGAGGCGGCCCTGGATGCGGAGGAGGGTGCGGATTTCCTGATGGTGAAGCCCGCGACCATGTATCTCGATGTCATCGCTGCCATGCGCGCGCACTCGAACCTGCCTATTGCTGCCTATCACGTGAGCGGGGAATACCTCATGGTCAAGGCTGCGGCGGCCTCCGGCTGGTTGGATGAGAAACAGGCCATGCTGGAGTCTCTGCTCTCCATCCGCCGCGCAGGTGCGGACATGATTCTCACCTATGCTGCGCCGCAGGTGGCGGAGTGGCTGCGCGGGGAGTAATTTTCCGCCCTCAGAGCATGAAAGGGGAGCGTCAACCTCGGTCTTTGTTAGAAGTGTTACTGCGTAACACGCCTCGGCGCATGCGGGCGGATGTGGCGCTTATCTGCCTGGTGTTGGTGGCGGCAGCCCTGCTGCAGCAGCTCTGCGGCGGCGGAGATTCGCTCATGCAGGTGCTCACGGGCGAGCCTGCTGCGGTGCAGACGGCCCCTGATAACGTGGCCGATGCCGCACAGGCTCAGATGGCGCACGAGGCCTTGGAGCCGGAGATTGCCTGCGAGGGCATGCCCGAGCCGGGAGAACCGGTGCGCTTCGTGATGCAGAATGTGCAGAACTACTTTGTGGCGGGGGAACAGCAGCGCTCCCGCTACGTGCTCACTCCGAAATCCGCCGCATCGCGCGAGGCCGTGGCCGAAGGACTGGCACGCATGAAGCCCGATATCATCGGTCTGGTGGAAATCGGCGGCCCCGTCTCCTTGCAGGATTTGCGCGCGCGCTTGGAGCAACGCGGCTTATGTTACCCCTTTTACCGCGTGCTGGTGCGGCAGGGGGAGGACCGCGCACTGGGCATCCTCTCCCGCTACCCTATTGTGGCGGATGCCTCGGCGGCGCAGATGCCGCTTTTCGGCTCGGGGCGGCGCGTGATGTTGCGAGGCGTGTTGGATGTCACCGTGCGCACGGAGGACGGGCGGCTTTTCCGCTTCCTCGGTGCGCACCTGAAATCCCGCGTGGCGGATGATCCCGCCGCCGCGGCGGCCCTGCGAGAGAAGGAGGCTCATACCCTGGCCGCTCGCCTGCAAGCAGAAATGCGCCGCAATCGCCGCATGCCCGTGCTTGTTTTCGGCGACTGGAATGACACGCCTGATGACCCCGCCGTGCGCCTGATGGTGCAGGGGCTCTCAAAGGATGCGGCTCTGAAACGCCTGGAACCCCGCGATTTGCACGGGGAGGAGTGGACTCTATACTACAGTCGCGCTAAGAGCTATCTCGTCTTTGACCACCTTTTTGTCAACAACGTGTTGTACAAACGTATGGGCGGGCGCAAACTCACCTGCGGCATCGCTGAACCGCCGCAGGGCAAAGGCAGCGACCACCGCGCCCTGTGGTGCGAGCTGAAGTGACGCAGCACGACAAATGAGAATTTGTCGGGATTTACTAGGTACTATGTACTAGGTACTATTTATCAAGTTCGGCGGCTTCCGTCTTCGCCTACGGCTACGCCGTGACAGGGACGCCGCGAGATAACGAACCCGTTCTGACGCAAGCGTCAGAACGGGTTTCCCATCCTTGCGGCGACAGCCGCACTCTATTCAAAAATAGTACATAGTACCTAGTACATAGTAAATCTACAAATCCTCATTTGTCCGCCTGTTCAACGGCGGCCGGAGTGTCGGTGTCTTTGTCGTCGTCGGCACTGACCTCGAGGCCGCAGAAGATGAAGCCGAGCATGACGACGGCGGCCGCAAGGCGATACCAGCCGAAAATGGCGAGGCTGTGGCGGTTGAGGTAACCGACCATCCACTTGACGGCGACGACGGCGCTGGCCCAGGCCATGAGGGTGCCGGCGAGCAGGGGCGCCCAGCCGATTTCCGTCAGCATTTCGCTGCCGTGCTTAAGCGCATCATGCGCGGTGGCGGCACCGAGAGTGATGAGGCCGAGCAGGAAACTGAACTCCACGGCAGCGGGGACGCTCAGGCCCACGCAGAGGCCGCCGAGCATCGTCATGAGGCTGCGGCTGGTGCCGGGAATCATGGCGATACACTGCATGAACCCGATGCCCAGAGCGCCTTTCCAAGAGAGTTCTTCCAGCGGCGTGCCGTCGAAGCCCTTACCGCTTTGCTTACGGGAGCGCACCCAGAGCAAAATGACGAGACCGCCGACAGCCCACGTGATGCACACTGTGGTGGCGTTGAAGAGATAATGCTTAATCAGCGAAGCGCAGAGCAGACCGATGACGGCTGCGGGCAGGAACCCGACCACCATGTTGATGAGGAGCATCAGCCCGGCGGGGTTATGCCCGAGCAGCCCCTGCAACATCTCCGTGACGCGGCGGCGGTACAGCCCCAGAACGGCGAGAATCGCGCCGCCCTGCACGCAGATTTCAAAGGCATCCATGGCGGAGGATTTTCCGATACCCAGCAGGTGCTGCGTGATGATAAGGTGCCCCGTCGAGCTGACCGGGAGGTACTCGGTCAGGCCCTCTACAAGGCCGAGAATGAGGGATTGCAGAACGGTCATGTCGGGACCTCGTGTAACTCATTTTGTGAAAAAGGTCAATCTCAAAGCGAAAAAAAACGGGTCAGCCCTCCTGCTGCGCTAAAAAAAGATTGAAGGGGAGGGGAAAATTTGCTATGAGTAGTGTTGGTACTGCGTACGCTACACCTGCCGCGTTTATGAAATCTTTCCGCCACTCTTTCGCTAAGGGCTTTACGATGGTAGAGCTCCTTGTTGTTATCGCCATTATCGGCATCCTGATGACGATGTCCGCCAGCGTGCTCCGCGATGCGGGCAAGGGGCGCGGCGTGGAATCGGGTGTGGAGATGGTGGAGTCCCTCATTCAGGAGGCGCGCGCGACGGCGCAGGGCAATGATACTTATACGCGCGTTGTGATTGCCAACGACCCGCAGGATACCTCCGCCGATTCCCGCCACCTGCGCTTCATGACGGTGCAGATGTTCAAAAAGAAGGACAACAAGAACAACGGTTATGACGGCACCAGCGTGGATCAGGACGGTCGTTGGACCTCTACTTCCGCCGGTATGCTGTTGCCCCCCGGTGTGTATTTCAGCCCCTTCTACAGCACCCCGCTCGAGTGGTCGGAGGGCACGAGCGGCTCCATGATCGGTGAGGGTGTGGAGCGCCTGACGGGCAAGGGCCATACCCGCATCTACTACCTTGAGTTTGATGAGAAGGGCCGCTTCGTCTCCCCGACGGCGGACCCGCTGAACCCGACGCGCCCGCAGCGTATCGTGCTCATCAACGGGCGCATGGGCAACGGCCGCAATGCGCATGACGGTATTGTGCCCGTCGAGATGGATGACCGCAAGCGTCCCATCGGCGCCAAGGGTGTGGTGGTGTGGCCCGGCGGCGATACCAGCCTGCTGCGCACGATGGAGCAGACTATTGATGAGAACGCGGCCAACGCCGGTGCCGGTGTGGGTGCCGGCAAGCTCAAGGGCCGTGCTAAGGGCCGCAAGTAATTGATCCTTTTTCCCTTTTTCCGTATGCAAGAGACATTCCGCTCCCGCCGCTTTCGCGGGTTTACCCTCATGGAGACACTGCTGGCCATTGCCTTGGTCGGCACGCTGCTGTCTATTTTCCTGACGGTTTTTGTGCCCGCCCGCGGCATGGTGCAGCAAGCCCTTACACGTCAGGAGGCTGAGCGTATTACAGGCATCCTCCGCGCTGAGATGAGCTTCCTGCGTGCGGATGAGCAGGCGCCTTCTTCGGCGACGTCCTCGTCCGCCAACAGCTACCTCAGCCCCTTCGATAAGGCTTTCTTCTGGTTGCAAAGCTCGGCGAAGCCGACGAGCTCCATCGTCATTTTCTCCTACCGTGCGGACATGTCTAAGAATCCCCAGGCGGACGGTACGTATCCCTCCGTTCCCGCCGCCAAGAGCGTGCCCGGGAAGAACTGCCAGATGATGACCTTGGCCTGCCCCATGGATGATAAACTGCACAAGAACGATATCGCCAATGCCGTCGGCCCCGTCTTTATCGTGCGCATGACGCAGTTGGAGCCCGGCAAGGCCGGTGAGTTCAAGCCGGTGAAGAATCCCGGCGTTATCACCAATGCCGCCAGCCCCGATCGCTATATCTCCAAGCCTGATGCGGAGGATGCGTGGGGTGGTGTGGTGTTCTACCGCGCGGATTTCTTCCTGATGTCCCCGCCCAATCCCGCCCGCTACAAGGGTAAGACGTGGAAGCAGCTCGGGCGTCCGCTCTTCTCTGCCAATCTTTCTTTCCACCGTTGATTCTCCTGTTCCGTCCCATGAAAGCTTTTCGTTCTATCCGTTCTGCTTCGCGCCGCGGCTTTACGCTCATCGAGCTGATTACGGCCATGGCCATCACCAGCATGCTGGTGTTGGTGATTATGCAGCTTACCAATCAGGGTATTGACCTGTGGAACAATGTGCGCGAAGAGGTGAGCACCACCACGCGCTCCCGCGCGGCGCTCCATACCATGAGCCACGATTTGGAGTCCTTCCAGATGCGCGCAGGGGACAACGACTATCAATGGTTGTTCGCCAAGGCCGGTGATGCCGTCAAAGGCCCCAAGGGGCTGGAGGTCCCCCGCTCGGCCCAGTGTGTGTTCTTTGCCTGCGCCCCGGACCGCAACCCCTCTGTGAGCAGCTCGACCTCCCTGCGCGGTAACTATCGCGAGGCCCGCGCCCACAACCGCGATACGCAGGGCGATGTGAGTGCCATCGGCTATCGCCTGATGTACCGTGACCAGATTCTCAATCTGCCCGGTACTGAGGGTAATGAGTCCGGCTCATACCCGCTTTTCTCGCTGTATCGTCAGGTTGTCGCTCCTCGTCTGACCTATGAGCAGCTGTTGGGTGCCAAGTCCTTGGAGGGGGCCTATGGCGCCTTTGAGGCGGATGATGAGAAAAACTTCCTTTGCGAGAATATTCTTGAGATGAATATCAGCTTCACCATTACCTATGCCGGTGAAGCAGCCTCGGCGGAGAAGGGCCGCGTGAGCTACAGCACGGTGACCGTGCCCATCATTTCCTCCGGCTCTAGGAATCGCAAGGTGAATGTCTACGGCGACCGCATTGAAGTAGACGGCTCCAAGTATGAGAATGCCCGCATCACCTCGGCTACGGTGTCCATCACCGTGCTGACGGAGGAAGGCGTTGCGTTGGTGAACCAGATTCGTCTCGGCCGCCGTCGTGCGCCCAAGCCCGCGGAGTTCTTCGCGCGCTATACGCGCTCCTTCTCGCGCCTCGTTTCGGTGCCTCAGCCTCTGTGAGGCCTATGGTCAGCGCTCCCGAGAGTTCGTTTTTTTTCCGGCCGCAGTTGCCTGCATTGCAGCAACTGCGGCTTTGGTATGACCCCGTACCGCGTTGCGGCTATGCTAACATGGCGGCGGATGAGTTGCTCTCCCGCCGCCCCGAGGCGTGGCTGCGTGTCTATAGCTGGGCAAAACCTGCCGTGAGCTACGGCTATTTTGACCGCGAGGCGGAGGCTCGCCGTCTCTTCCCCGGGGCGGAGGAATACATCCGCCGTTGGACGGGCGGGGGTATTGTCGACCACCGCAGCGGGCAGACCTATACGCTGACGCTCCCGGCGATGCCCGGTGTCGTCTACCCGGAATCGGCGCAGCTGTACGCATGGGTTCACGGCGCTCTGGCCGAGGCCTTGCGGGCATGCGGGGTGGTGTGTCGCTTGTTGTCTGCCGATGCCGCAGATGGCGGCCGAGCCTGCTGGGCCAGCCCGGTGTGCAGCGATATCACGGATGCTGACGGGAGAAAACTGGCGGGGGCCGGGCAGCGTCGCCATGCGGGCGCGGTGTTGCACCAAGGGCTTATCCAGGGGTGTTCCCCCACCGACGCATGGTCTGAGCGCTTGGCTGCTGCATTGGCGGTGCGCGTAGAAGTGCTGCATGAGGCAAGCCCGTGGCCGGGGTTTGCGCAGGAACTGGAGCGCCTGTTGCAGGTGCGCTATGCAGCCCCTGCCTGGGCCGATGAGCGTGAGGGCCGCCGTTATCGCTCCTGAAGTTTCTCCATCAGCTCGCGCCTACCCCCCGGGAGTTTGCGGAAATGGTGCTCCAAGGCAAGGTGCGGGGCTACATCGGGGGCATAGAGACCGTGCAGCTCGGCCATGCGCTTTTCAAAGCGTTGCAGCACGGCCGGGCGCGGTGTGCTCTCGGCTACATAATCGAGTGCGGTGGAGAGGAGCGCATGCCAGCCTCCTTCGGCGTGCTCCTCCTCCACCGTGGCGGAGAGCAGGGCGGCCATGTAGCTGGCCAAGCGCAGGCGGTTGAGGTTGCCGCGGAGCGGGAGTCTCGGGTTGAGCAGCGCTACGGAGCTCAGCGAGGCCAGTCCCCCGCGTTCATCGGGGCGGAAAAGGAGTTCGCACTCATGGAAGAGGTCGATGCGACCGTAGAAATCGCTGCCCGGTTTGCGAGCGTTGCGTGCGGCGGTGCGTATCAGCCCGTGCTGCGCCGTACACCAGCAGACGATAAGCCCGTGTTCGCCGAGGGGGTAGAGACGCAGGATGGTGCCGACATCCTTTTCCATGGCTGCTCTATCTATCAGAGAGGGTTCTCCCCGGCCGTCACGCCTTTTTGCTCGGGCATGCCCATGTTGCAGTTCAGTAGGGCGCGTTGGTAGGGGGCAAGGCGAGCCGCGCTGTTGTTGAAGATGCGTGCGGCGGATTGCATGTCTCCCTTGGCGCCTGTGAGGTCTTTTTTGTACAGGCAAACGGCGGCGCGGCTGTAGTAATAGAGCGGGGTGTCGCTCAGGGGGGAGACGTCCTGCACCAGCTCGAGAGCCTCTGTCTCATGGCCGAGCATGAGGTGGCTGAGGAAAACGCGGAAGGTGAGAATATCCAACACCTCGGGATTCACGGAGTACCCATAGGCCGAGATAAGCTCCGACATCTCATCGACGCAGGCCTGATATTCACCCCGCGCCATGTGGAGCGTGGCAATGTTGACGAGAGTGGTCGGATCGTCCGGCAGCTCCTTCTTGGCTTTGTCGACCTCAATCTGAGCATCGGCGAAACGTTTCTGCTCGATGTAGCAGACGGCGCGCATGTTGCAGATATGCGGATTACCGCGGAAAATCAGCTCGCAGGTTGTCAGCAGCGTGTCGCAGGTCACCCAGTCTCCCTTGGCCAGCGCGACCTTGGCGGCAGAGAAGGTGTTGATGTATTCTGTGCGCTGCTCGCGCGGAAGGTTGGAGAGGTCTGCCAGCCACTGCGGGATTTCTGATGCCTCCTGTTGGACCGTAGAGGGGCTGTCCTCTACAGACTGAGCAAGTGCGCCTGCGGTCATGCACAGGAGCGGGAAGAGAAAGAGAGCGGACAATTTCATCGGGGCGAAAGGTGGGAAAGAATTGTGCCGCAGATTTGCTCGGGGGTGAGCCCGTGGAGCTCGCGCAGCTGTTGCTCCTTGCCGTGCTCGATGAAGCGGTGGGGCCAGCCGATGCGCAGCACGGGGGTGGTGTTCCCTTCTTCGTTGAGCAGTTCCATGACGGCAGAACCGAAGCCGCCCGTGATGACGTGATCCTCCAGCGTGACGAGCAGCTTGCTGCCCTCGGCGAGTCGCAGGATGGTGGCCTTGTCGAGCGGTGCAATGAAGCGGGCATTCGTATGACCGCAGCTCAGCCCTTGTTCTTGCAGCAAGTCGCGCACGGCGGCTGCTGTGGCGTTCATGTTGCCCAGCGCCAGCAGCGTGACGTCCGCCCCTTCGGAGAGCACTTCGGCCTCGCCGATGGTGAGCAGTCTTGCTTGCTCGGGCATGGGGACGCCTTCTCCGGCACCTCTCGGATAACGGATAGCGCTCGGGACGTCCTCTATGCTGTTCATGGTGAAGAGCATGTCGGCCAGCTCCGCTTCATCCTTGGGCTGCATCATGATGAGGTCCGGGATGGCGCGCATCATGGCGATATCGAAGAGCCCGTGGTGGGTGGGCCCGTCATCGGGTGAGAGACCGGCGCGGTCCATGCAGAAGCGCACGGGCAGCTTTTGCAGCGCCGCGTCGTGGGCAATCATGTCTACGCAGCGCTGCATGAAGGTGGAGTAGATGGCCAGATAGGGCTTAAGCCCCTGCGCAGCCATGCCGCAGGCGAAGATGGCGGCATGCTCCTCCGCAATGCCGACATCGTAGAAGCGTCGCGGGAAACTCTTGCGGAAGATGTCCAGTTTGGTGCCGCTGGGCATGGCGGCGGTGATGGCGGTAATCTTGGGGTCATCCGCCGCCATCTTTGTCAGGCTCTGCCCGAAGGCCTCGGAGTAGGTGATGATGCTGCCCTTGCGGGTGCTGCCGTCTTCCACATTGTAGGTGCCGATGCCGTGGAACTTGGTGGGGTTATCTGCCGCGGGGGCATAGCCTCGCCCCTTTTCCGTGACGATATGGATGATGGCGGGGCCGTTCTGCTTGGAGACGATGCGCAGAATCTTTTCCAGACGCGCGATATCATGGCCGTCGATGGGCCCGTAGTAGGTGAGGCCCAGCTCTTGGAAAAAGCTCAGCGGGGTGATGAATCCGTGCGCCGCGTGCACCAGTTTGGAGACCTGTCGGCGCATTTCCTTGCCGGCAATCTTCTCAATGATGCTCTTGGTGTGCTGGCGCAGCCAGTCATAACTCTCTGTCTCCTGCAACGAGCTGAAGTAGTGCGAAAGTGCGCCGACGTTTTTGTCGATGCTCCATTCATTGTCGTTGAGGATGAGGATGAATTTTTTGGTGGTGGAAGCTATGTTGTTCAGCCCTTCCAACGTGGTGCCGCAGGTGAATGAGCCGTCACCCACTACGGAAATGACGTGGAAGTCCTCCCCTGCCAAATCGCGAGCAGCTGCCATGCCCAGCCCCGCAGAGAGCGCGGTGCCGGCGTGACCGGCGCCGAAGGCATCGTGGGCGGATTCACTGCGCTTCATGAAGCCGGAAAGCCCTTTGAACCGGCGTAGTGTGTGGAATTGCGCCGCGCGTCCGGTGAGCAGTTTGTGGATATAGCTCTGGTGGGAGACATCGAAGAGGATTTTATCCTGCGGCGTGTTGAACACGCGGTGCAGGGCGATGCTCAGCTCCACCGCACCGAGATTCGGAGCCAAGTGCCCGCCCGTGCGGGAAAGCGTGTCGATGAGAAAGGTGCGAATCTCCGCTGCCAGAATATTCAACTTCTCGCCCGGCATGGCCTTGAGGTCTGCCGGGGATTGGATGGTTGCCAGAAGGGGCGGTAACGGGTTAGAGCAGGCTGAATCCATCGTCTTCTGAGGTCGTGCTTGTCGCTGCGGTGGGGGTGGGCTGTTCCTCCAGTTTGCGGATTTTCAGCTCGGCTTCCGCCAGCATAGCGCGGCTGCTGCGGATAAGTCCTAAGCCTTCTTCCACGAGAGCAATCATCGTCTCCAGCTCGGTGTCGGGCCGCTCAATATCCGCTACAATCCTCTCCAGCCGGGCCGTAGCCTGCTCGAAACTCATGGGGGCGGCATTTGCTTTCTTAGCGCTCATTATTTCGGTAAGCCGGTTATTTCTTGGACTTGTCGGCGAGCTCGGAGACATCCTCCTTGCTGTAGTACACAATATCCGCACCGAGCAGGAAATTGCGGAAGTGGTATTCGCCCTGGGATGAGACCAAATTAGAGAGCGTGCGCGAACGCACCTGAGAGGTGCCCTGGTTGTTGAACAATTCGGCAAAGGCCATATTGTGCTTGGGGACCAGCTGGAGCAGTTTGCCCTCCATCACCAAGGGCGCAAAGTCAACGTAGGTAGAGGCAATCCCGGACATGCCGCCCCTAGTCATTGCATGGGACGTGGGCGTAATCAGGAAGCCCTGAATGCCCTGCCCGGCCTTGGCAAAAACGGGTTCAAGATCTCGGGTGAGCGTATCAATCGTGCGGGGAATCCAGAGGGCCTTGCGGTCGGCATACCAGGCCACGGCCCACGGTTGGTCGGTGACGACGATGTCGTTCGGATTCGTCATGTCATGCAGTTTTCCGTTGAGTGCCGGCGGGTAATAGGGCGGGTATTGGGGAATGCCGCGGGCACTGGTCAGAATGCTGAAGCTGAGCTCCTGCGGCAGCGTGAACATGAACGGACCGGCGGAGAGCAGGAGCATGAAGAAGATGACAAGCGCACGCACGGCCCCGAAACCGGTGCCCAGCTGAAGACGGGCCAGGAAGTTAAACACCAGAGCTGTACCGTAGGCGGCAAAGAAGGGTGCAAAAATAATGTGGAGCTGGTCGCCGTCCATCTCACCCTCATGCCCGAAACATGTAATGCCGATACCGACCGCCATCCACATGGCGCACACAGCCCACTTCAGCTGCTCAGTCGTGCTGCGCTTATACTTGTTGAACATCGCCAGCAGGAAGAAGGGCGTCACGAGAATGCCGCCCATGTAGGTATAGAGCGTGTTCAGCTGAGAGAAGAGGTAGCCGAGCAGGCGCAGGAAGAAATTGCTGTTGCTGAAGGGTACTGCCGCATCAGAGGAGGAGCGCATGAGCAACTCGACATTGTCACTGCCGAAGGAACTGTAGATACTGTGCAGGAACTTCGGCGTCGGCCCGCCCATGGGGGCCAGTCGGGCCGCTTCGGGGTAATAAACGGCCAGAGCCAGGAAAATCAGGCCGAATACGCCATACATACCGAGCGGGCGGAAAGCAAAGGCACTGAACACCGTGTAGCCGATGAGGCACCAAGCGCCGAGGGGGTGGCTCAGGCTCATGAGCACCAGCAGAACGTACACGGCCAGATTGCAGAGAATGGTCTTAAACTCAGTCCCGCGATTTTCGGATTTAACAGCCGCCACGATAAAGAAGGAAGCGGCCAACAGTTCACACATCAACAGAGGCTGCACGAGCCCGCTGACGGCAAAACGGAGCATGAGCTGGCTCAGGCCCATGAAGGCAACGACTGTACAGGCCAGAACTTCGTCAAAGACGGAGGAGAAGAGGAAATAAGCGAGAATCAACGAAATCAGGAAGAAGCCCATGCTTACGCCGGCAATGACACGGTCTCCTTTGTATATGTTGGAAACTTCGCCGTCCATGCGGGTTTCTTCAAAACGGTGAAAGCCGGTTGCACGCAGGGCGCCCGCCAAAATGTGCGTGTAGAGGGGGGCGTTGTATGTATCCGGGAAGGCGTTGAAGTTCGGCGCGGCCTTCTCACGCTCTGCTTTAGGTGTCCTGGCTTTGACAATTTTTTGTTGGTCGAGGATATCGATGGGGCGCAGGAATTTGGTTGTGCGGCCTTCCCCACGGGCAATTTGGCGGGCAACCTGTGCCTGATCCATGGCCACAGGGCTGTTCAGCCCGCGGAAGCTGAGGAAAAGCTCAAAAACGCAGAGGCCGAAAACCAATACGGCCAAAATCATCCGGATGAGGAGGAAGAAATTGCGGCGATTTACCTCGTTCGTGCTCTGGGTGAGATCTATTTGCATACCCTTCTGTAGTTAGTCTGAATACGATTGGAAAACTTGCGGAGATTCCGCCATTTTGCGTTGTAGCGTGCGTCGATTAATGCCGAGCATTTCCGCCGCGCGGGACTTGTTGCCTTCCGCTCGTCGGAGCGCCTGCAAAATGACCTGCTGCTCGACGTATTTTAATTGAAGAGAGGGCAGATTATCAAGCGCAAAGTCCGTCCTCGAGCTGTTAATTTCAGGCGCGTCGTTATTCGGTGCGACCAGATAATGCGGCAGGTCGGCGAACGTTACCTCTTCTCCCTCGCTCATGACCACGCCGTGCTCCACCGCTGTGCGCAGTTGGCGTACATTGCCGGGCCAGCCGAAGCGGCGCAGCGCCTCCAGGGCATCGCGGGTGAAGTGTTTCTCCTCCTTGCCGTTGTCTCGGCAGAGTTCTTTAAGGAAAGCGTGCGCCATGAGCACGATGTCCTCCTGCCGCTCTCGCAGGGGCGGGAGGTGCAGGGAAATGACGTTGAGGCGCTGGTAGAGGTCCAGTCGGAACGTGCCTTCTTGCACCATGGCCTCCAAATCGCGGTTGGTGGCAGCAAGAACGCGCACCTTTACAGGGATATCCGCATTGCCGCCCACGCGCTGAATCGTGTGCTCCGAGAGCACGCGCAGCAGCTTCACCTGCGTCGGAATGTCAATTTCGCCGATTTCGTCGAGGAAAATCGTGCCGCCGTCCGCCTCTTCAAATCGACCGAGGCGGCGCTGCGTGGCGCCTGTGAAGGCGCCCTTTTCATGGCCGAAGAGCTCGCTCTCCATCAGCTGCGGTGAAAGAGCAGCGCAATTGACTGCTACGAACTTTGCATTGCGGCGCTCGGAGAGCTGGTGAACCGCTCTTGCCACCAGCTCTTTACCGGTGCCGGTTTCACCCGTGATGAGCACGGTCGCATTGCTGGGCGCCACGCGGCGGATGCTGTTGAAAATCCCCTGCATGGCAGGGCTGTCGCCCAGCATGCGGTCCAGCCCGCCCGCGGGGTGCAGCTGCGTGGTCAGCTCTCGGTTGGCGGTCTCCAGTTCTTGGGCGCGGCTTGCGCGCGAGAGCAGCAGCTCCACCTCATCGAGGTTGAGTGGTTTTGTCAGGAAATAGTAGGCCCCGTGCTCCTTCGCCTCGGTGGCTACGGCCTCGCTGCCGTAGGCCGTCATCATGATGCAGAGCGGCGGCGTGGGTAGTTGGCGTGCAAAGTCGATGATGTCCATCCCGCTCTCACCGCCCAGTCGAAGGTCGGTGAGCAGCAGGTCGATAGGCTCGCTCTCCAGAATGGCTCGTGCCGCCTTACCGTTGGAGGCGGGGTATACCTCATACGTCTCCTCCAACGCGGCGCAGAGCGCGTCGCGCGTGGCTTTCTCATCATCGACAATCAGCAGGAGGGGGCGCATGGTGCAACAAAGCAAGGTTAAATCAGCCAGAGACCTTCCGTCTCATCAAAGCCGAACATGATGTTGAACGCATGCACGCCTTGGCCGCCCGCGCCCTTAATCACATTGTCCTCCGCACTCATGAGCACGGCTCGGTGCGTGCGGGTGTCTACCGCCCAGCCGATGTCCACGAAGTTCGTGCGCGTCACGTTCTTCGTGTCGGCGGGCTTGCCGGCACCCAGCAGACGTACGAAGGGCGCGTTCGCATAGGCCTTTTCGTAGCAGGCGGTCAGGTCGTCGGCGGTCACTCCGGGGGCGAGCTTGGCCACGGTTGTGGTCTCGATGCCCGTGTTCACGGGCATGAGGTGGGGGGTGAAGGTGATAACTACCTCCTCGCCCGCGGCAAGGGATAGTTCCTGCTCAATCTCGGAGAGGTGGCGGTGGCGCGGCACGCCGTAGGCGCGCATGCTCTCATTGCACTCGCAGAAATGGTACTGCACATCCGCCTTGCGGCCCGCGCCGGAGACTCCGCTGCCGCTGTTCACCACAATATCCTGCGGCAACACCAACCCCGCGCGGAGCAGGGGGATGAGCGGCAGCAGAATGCTCGTCGGGTAGCAGCCGGGGGAGCCGATGATGCGGGATTTTTTTATCTCCTCGCGGTGCCATTCGGGCATGCCGTACACAGCCTCCTGCATCAGCTCGGGGTCGGGGTGGGGCTTGCCGTAGAACTCCTCATACACAGCAGGGGAATTCAGGCGGAAATCGGCAGACAAGTCAATCACACGCAGGCCCGCCTCCACGAGCGCGCGCCCGTAGGAGGCCGACACGCCGTGAGGCAGAGCGAGGAATGCCGCTTCGGCACCCGTTGCCGCAATCTCCGCCGCATCCGAGTCCGTAAACACCAAATCCGCACCCGGTACATGGCGGAAACGCGGGAACAAATCAGCCACGCGCTGTCCGGCATACTGGCGGGAAGTCGCACACACCAGCTCCACTCCGGGATGCCGTAACAGTATGCGCATCAATTCCTGACCCGTATAACCGCTTGCTCCTACAACCGCTGTTTTGACCCGTCTCATGACAAAAAAGAGCATATCATGAAAAAAAATCGTTGACAATACCAAAAACCCGCTGTATACTCCGCCCGTCGCCGCTCCGCGAGGAGCAAGACAAAAGAACATCGGGCAGTAGCGCAGTCTGGTAGCGCACTTGCATGGGGTGCAAGGGGTCGTGGGTTCGAATCCCGCTTGCCCGATTCAAAAAAGGCTCAGCCGCAAGGCTGGGCCTTTTTTGTCGTGTAAAAGGAGGATTCGAACACACGACCCCGTAGGGGGAGTGGGCCGGGAAGCGCAGTGCGCTTCCCGGCCCCTGCGCCCCTGACACACCTGTCAGGGGGAACCGCTGCAGAGCAGCGGCGCAGGGGGCGGCCCCGAAGGGGGACTTCGGAGAAAGCCGCTCGATGCAGGAAAACGGGGCAGCCTATGTAGGGCCCCCCGTTCCCGTTACGCTTACTTGCGTCTGCGGCGGCCGATCAGCGCACCCAGAGCAAGAAGGCTGAGAGTGGCGGTAGCCGGTTCGGGCGTGGGGGCCGGCCCGGGGCCGGCGGAGCCGCTGAGCATGACATTGCCGACGGCGGCGTAGGTCCACTCATGAGCAACGCCCCAGCCGTAGCGGGTTCGGACGTCGTCGTTCAGCTCAAAATCAAGCCCCGTGTCGTGTTCCTTTACGCTCGCGAGCGTGAGTGTCAGGGTATAAGAGGTGTCATCGTAGAGCTGCACATTGTCATTGTCGGAGAAGAGAATTTCCCCGCGACCGGCGGACATCACCGTGTTGGGCGTGTCAGCGAAGTTGATGCCGTCCTTATAGATATTGCCCGAGTTGGAGCACATGTAGTTGTTTCGCTCCGCTACGCTGCCGATGTTGACGGTGATGGGGGCGCTGCTTTGCCAGACTTGCGAGCCGTCTGCGCTGCTGAGCTTGTAGTTGAAGCTCAGATCGTAACTGTGCAGCACGCCCTCTCCGTCGTAGGTCACCGTGCCGATCACGGTGTTGTTGTGGAGACGCAGCATGGCCCAGTCTACCGCAATTTTGTTGAGATTGAGGGCGTTTCCGCCGTTGGCTACCTGCGTGGTCCATGTCAGCGAGTAGCGGAAGGTGTCATTCCCGCCCATGGAGCAGGCTACGCTGGAGAGACTGGCCGCGTTGCCGAAGTCTTCGCGCGTATCGGGCGTGCTCTTGATGAAGAGAATATCCTGCATGGAGGCGGAGACGTTCGATGCGGTCCAATCGCCCGTCGGGTGAATGATGTTGTTGGTAATCGTCTTGGCGTCGAGCGCGTTGTTGCTGATGATGAGTTCCTCTGCCGCGGCCGAAGCGACGAGCAAAGGAAGCATGGTCATGATATAGGTGGATTTCATCTTATGATTTCAGGGTTGTTGAGGCTTCGTTTTACTATGTTAATACCGCGGCGTCCACAACCGTTCGGTTAGCTGTTTATGCCGCATAAACAGCTTGATGCAGGGCTAACGGCATGTTAAGATAAAGAGACAGATGAAACAGCTTTTCCTGACCCTTTTGCTCTGTATGATAGCGCCTTCGTTCGCTGCGGAGGCGCCGTGGACGTCTCCGCACTCCTTGGCCGCGGAGGCTGCCGCTCCTGCGGCTCTGCTGCCGTTCCCGAAGTCGGTGGAGTGGCGCGAGGGAACGCTGCCTATTCCCGCCCCCGAGGGGTGGACACTGCGCGGTGCGGGAAAGCATAAGAGCGCCAAGGCCGCTTGGGCGGATTTCACCGCTGAACACCCGCAGGGGCAGGGGGGTGCCGTCTGCACCATGGCCAAGGGCTCTTGCCCTGCGGAGGGCTATGTGCTGACCGTCTCTCGCGAGGGCGTGCGCGTGGAAGCCGGAGATGATGCCGGTTTCTTTTACGCCGTGCAAACCCTGCGCCAGCTGGCCGCGGGGCGCAGCGATATTCCCTGCTGCATCATCAAGGATGCTCCCGCTTTTGCCGTGCGTGGGTTGCTCATTGATTGCGGCCGCAATTTCCAAAGCATCGAGAGCTTGAAGCATCAGCTCGACCTCGCCTCACGTCTCAAAGTGAACGTCTTCCAGTGGCACATGACAGACCACCCCGCGTGGCATGTGGAGAGCAAGGTGTTCCCTCAGCTGAACGATCCTCAGTTCCGCACTCGCGACGCGGGAGATACCTACAGCTACGCGCAGATTCGCGAGCTCTGCGAATATGCCGCGGCTCGCCATATCCGCATCATCCCCGAGCTGGATATGCCCGGCCACAGCGCGGCCTTCCAACGCGCCATGGGGTTCTCCATGGCGAGCGAGCAGGGCATGGCTGCCTTGGAAAAAATTCTCGATGAGTTCTGCGCCGAAATTCCGCAGGAGCTTTGCCCCGTTGTCCACATCGGCGCGGATGAGGTGCGTATCCCGAACGCCAAGGAATTTGTCGAGCGCATGAGCCGAAAGCTGCTTTCTCTCGGCCGCACGCCCGCTCAGTGGGGCGGCCCGCGTGACCTGCCTGTCGGCAAGGATTCCATTGCCCAGCGCTGGGGCGAGGGCGGGGAGATGGTGGAGCGCTCGATGAATCCCGAGACGATTCATTGCCGCGTGTACGATTCCACCATCGGCTATGCCAACCTCTTTGACCCCGCGTTGCTCATCCGCCGCTACTTCTTCATGCGCCCCTGTGGCAGTGCCAAGGGGGATGCGCAGAAACTAGGCGTCATCTTCTGTGTGTGGCCTGATACGCGAGTGGAGGATAAATCCCTCATCCCGTTGCAAAGTGCCCAATGGCCCGGGCTTTGCGCCATGGCGGAACGCTCGTGGAACGGCGGTAAGGGGGATGCGGATAAGCAGACTTCCGTCCTGCCCGGTCGCAAGACCGAGGCTTTCAAAGCCTACCGCCTTTTTGAAAAGCGACTCTCGGCGCTGCGCCTCTCAATGTTCCGCGGGGAGCACTTCCCTTGGGAGCCGGAATGCGGAGTGGAGTGGACCGTTATTCCCCCCGTGCCGTCGGCGCAAGCCGAGTCGGTGCGCAAGCAGGTGCTGGCGGGCAAGCTCGCCCCGCTGAAGCCGATTCCGGCACTCGGCGGTAACCTCTATTTCCGCACCAAACCCTGCACGGGCTGCCTCGGGCTTTTCTCCGGCACCAAGCCCGGTGCAACGGCGTGGGCGGTGACGCATCTTCGCGCAGAGAAGGACGGGGATGTCTCCCTGCGGCTCGGTTTCGATGCCCCCGCACGTTCCTCGCGCCGCTGGTCGGGCGTGGCTCCTGCCGGCGAGTGGTCCGCCTGCGGCACGCGCATCTGGGTCAACGGGCAGGAGGTGAAGAATCCCCGCACCTCTCCGCTGGCAGGACAGCGCACCTCCAAGGGTGATACGTGGAACAGCCCCGCCAATGAGGTGCCCTACGACAACGAGGAAATCTGGTGGGCGCAGGAGCCGACCTCCCTCCCGCTGCGCAAGGGGGATAATGTCATCGTCATCGAGCAGCCCTACGTGGGTGAATACCAGAGTTGGGGTGTCTCTCTGCTCCCCGTGACTCGCTGATACACTGCGTTTTTGCGTCATGAGGCAGTATGCGCTTGCCTTTTGTCCTTTCTCGTGCATAATAAGCGCGCGTTTTTTTACAGCTTTCTAACAGCAAAACACTATGGAAATCACCATCAACAAGACGAGCGACTGCCAGGCCACGCTGCAGGCAAGCGCTACTGCCGCCGAAGTGAGCGCCATCAAGGACTCCATCATCAAGAGCTACTCCGCCAACGCCCGCATCCCCGGCTTCCGTCCCGGTAAGGCTCCCAAGAGCGTCATTGCCAAGCGCTTTGCCGCGGAGATTGAGGACAACTTCGATTACCAGATCAAGAGCGACATTCAGGAGAAGGCTCTGGAGGAGAACCCCGACCTCAAGGTGCTCGACTTCGGCACGCCCGAGGGCAAGACCGCCGAGGACGGCACCTACAGCCTGACTGCCACGCTGACGATTGTTCCCTCCTTCGAGCTGCCTGAGTACATGGGTATCGAGGTGAGCGTCCCCTCCACGGAGGTGAGCGACGCCGAGGTGGAGGAGACCATGCAGAAGTACGCCGAGGCCTCCGCCAAGCACGAGGTCTGCGAGCGCGCCGGTGCCATGGGGGACATCGCCGTCATCGACTTCAAGACCACGGTCGAGGGTAAGCCCACGGCCGAGTTCTGCGGCAAGCCTGTCGGCTTCATGGAGGGCCGCGACGGCCACTGGCTGTCCCTCGAGGAGGACACCTTCATGCCCGGCCTTGCCGAGGGTGTGGTGGGCCTCTCCGCCGGCGACACGAAGGACGTCACCGTCACCATGAAGGAAGACTTCCCCATCGAGTCCCTGCAGGGCAAGGACGTTTGCTTCCACATCACCGTGAAGGAAATCCGCGAGAAGATTGTCCCCGAAATCACCCCCGAGCTCTTCGCCGGCGCTCTGCCCGACAAGTCTCTGGACGAGATTAAGGAAATCGTCAAGGAGAACCTCAAGAGCAACAAGGAGCGCGCTAATGACGAGGCCAAGGCCGACCAGATTTCTGAGAAGCTCGCCGACCAGCTCACCTTCGCTCTGCCTGCCGATCTCATTGAGCGTGAGAACGAGAACACCGTCCAGCGCAAGGTCTACGCCGCCATTCAGGCCGGCAATTACGACGTTGCCAAGGACATGGATGCCCTCAAGGAAGAGGCCAAGGCTGAGACGGAGCGCAACCTGCGCGTCTACTTCGCTCTTCAGGAGATTGCTACCAAGGAGCACATCTTCGCCACGGATGCCGAGGTGATGAACGCCATCGCCTCCATGGCCCAGCAGCAGGGCGAGAAGAACCTCAAGCAGTTTGCCCGCAAGCTGCAGCGTGAGAACCGCATCACGGGTATCCGCCTGTCCATCATCACCTCCAAGGTGCTGGACCTGCTTGCCCGCAACGCCAAGGTGACCACCACCGAGGCCTAAGCGCTGCCTAACTTCATGACATGACGGGGCACCCTCACCGTAGGGTGCCCCGATTTTTTTTGAGAAGAGGCAGAGAGATAAACGGGGATTTGTCGGGATTTACTAGGTACTATGTACTAGGTACTATTTGTAAAGTTCGGCGGCTGACGCCGCGAGATAACGAACCCGTTCTGACGCAAGCGTCAGAACGGGTTTCCCAT
>JAKSOV010000023.1 GCA_024405415.1 Akkermansia sp. | reverse complement strand
CAAAAATAGTACATAGTACCTAGTACATAGTAAATCTACAAATCCTCATTTATCGGTCCACACCATATACTCTGCGCGGCCCTGAGATCTTCGGGATACGTCTGCCGGTGGTCACGCTTGCTCCTTGACTCCCTGCCCCTATATGGTATCATAGCCCAATGCAAACCCTGACGCGACTTATGCTGACTGCACTGACCGCCGCCCCGCTTCTGGGACAGTCTCTCCAACAGCAGGCCGATAACATGAATGTGCCTGCGGAGCTGCTGTCCGTGACAACAAAAGCCCTGCCCATGCCTGTTATCGAGGGGGCCGAGGTAAGTATCCTCGGCACGGACTACCCCGCTCTCATCGGCAAGGACGGCCGTATCCGCCGCACCTTTGATGACGTGCCCGTCAACGTGTGTTTCAAGGTTACGAAGGACGGCGAGACCGTTACCTCCCGCGATTATACCGTGATGCTCGCCGCCGCGCACCCGAAGGCGGAGAATCTCCATAATCCTAAGCCCCATGTGGTGCCCGAGCTGCTGGCATGGTGCGGTGCCAAGGGTACCTACAGTTTCGGTGACAGCATCAATGTGAGCGCAGAGGCTCCTTTCGCCGCCGAATTCGCTAAGGAGCTGGAGGAAGTGACGGGCAAGCCTGTGAAACTCGTCACCGACGGCGCACAGGCCGACATCCAGTTCACCAAACTCGCTCAGGCCCCCACGGGCCCCGAGGGCTACATCCTCGACATCGGCTCCGCCAACGGCGTGGATATTCTTGCCTCCACGGATACGGGCCTGTACTGGGCTACGCGTACTATCCTCCAGCTGCTCAAACAAAGCCCCGAGCTGCCCCGCGGCACGGCGCAGGATGAGCCCCGCTTCCGTCTCCGCGGTTTCATGCTGGATTGCGGGCGCCTGCCCATCACCATGGACTTCATCCGCCAGGTCATCCGCACCATGGCGTGGTACAAGATGAACGACCTGCAGCTCCACCTTAACGACAATTTCATCTTCCACGAGCAGTATGTGGATGAGGGGAAGGACCCCTTCAAGGAGAGCTACTCCGCCTTCCGTCTGGAGTCCGACATTAAGGGCGCGGACGGCACGCCGCTCACCGCGCAGGATCTTTCCTACTCCAAGGCCGATTTCCGTGAGCTCATTGACTTCGCCAAGGCGCACGGCGTCAATATTGTGCCCGAGTTCGACACGCCCGGCCATGCGCTCTCTTTCACCCGCGTGCGCCCCGACCTTATCTACCAAGGCGAGATGAGCTACAAGCAGAAGCGCCGCTGTGAGATGCTCGACGCCTCCAACCCCGAGACGGTCAAGTTCGCCGGTCAGGTGTTTGACGAGTACCTGCTGCCCGCCAAGGAGGGCGAGCGCGCCGTGTTCGAGGGCTGCGCCGTGCATGTGGGCGCGGACGAGTTCTTCGGCAATGCGGAGCACTACCGCATGTTTGCGGACGGCCTGCTGAAACACATTCTCTCCCGCGGCTACACCCCGCGCATCTGGGGCAGTCTTTCCATCAAGAAGGGCCACACGCCCGTGGTGGCCAAGGGCGTGCAGATGAACCTTTGGAACGGGGCATGGCAGAAACCCATGGACGCCATCCAAGACGGCTTCGACGTCATTAACACCAACGACGGCGCGCTCTACATCGTGCCTTTCTCCAAGTACTACCGCTCTGACTTCTACAACGGCGAGACATGGGAGGAGTGGCTGCCCAACGTGGTGGAGGAGCAGGTGCTGCCCGCGGGGCACCCGCAGCTGCTCGGTGCCACCTTTGCCGTGTGGAACGACTCCATCGACCGCATCTACCGCGGCTACGGCGCGGAGGACACGTGGCCGAGCATCGCGGGCACCATGGATGTGCTCTGCCAGAAGATGTGGGGCATGGCGGACGTCCCCATGAGCTTTGAGGAACACCGCGCGATTGTCGCCTCCATCGGCGATGCCCCGCTCACGAACATCGGCCACCGCAAGGGTGCCGAGGAGATTGCCGTGGCTCCCGAGGCTCTGCCCTACGCGCTCAACAAGCCCGCACTCGGCCCGAACTACCACCTCACCATGGAAGTGACGCTGCCCGAACAGCCCGCCGAGGGCGAGGAGCAGGTGCTGCTCAGCAGCCCCGAGGGTACACTCTATGCCGCCATGAAGGACGGCAGCATCGGCTTCCGTCGCGCGGATTCCGTCGTCTTCTCCTTCAACACCAAGCTGCCCGTGGGCAAAAAGTGCACGCTGGAGCTGACGGGCACGCAGGGCATGACCACCCTCAAGATTGACGGTGAGCAGGTCGGTCACCTCACCCTGCCGAACTGCCACAACAACGACAAGGATTTGGTCGCCTCCTTCACCCTGCCGCTCACCACCGTGGGCGAGAGCTTCAAGGGCACCGTCCACACCCTGCGCGTGCAGCCGCTGGAGACCACCTTCTCCCGCGTGCCGATGGATTACGTCGCCCCGAAGGCTGCGCCCGAAGAAGGGGATGTCGCTACGCCCGCACCCGAAGCGGAAGTCGCTACGCCTGCGCCCGAAGCTTAAAACTTAGCTGATATGTCCGATTCCCTGAATCTCGACGAAGAGTTCATTCTCGGTGCCTCCGCCTTCAAAGCGGGGGATGCCGCCGCGGGCGCGGAACACCTGCGCCGCGCGGCCTTCGGCGGCCATGCCGAAGCGCAGAACCAGCTCGCCCGCATCTACTTTGCCCAAGTCAAGACGCGCCGAAACATCGCGGACCTGGAGGGAGCCGCCATGAACGGCGACCACGTGGCCCTCTTTGTGCTGGCTATGTGCTTCCTCGAGGGGCGCGTCATCGACAAGGATACGGATAAGGCTCTCACCGCCCTCCGCCACGCCGCGGACGCGGGCAACCTCATGGCGCAGGGGATGCTGAACGCATCCTGATGTACGATGTACGATGTACGAAGTACGATTTGAAAGTTTGGCGCAGCTGCGCTGCGCAGAAAAAAGGGGCAAAGACTCAAAGTGCATATGACAAGCAAGCCGTTGATGGACGCCCTGCGTTCCTTTCTCCCTGCGAGCGTAGCGAGCGGAATTCAAACTTCGTACATCGTACCTCGTACCTCGTACATTCCTACCAACTTGTCTTTCCATGGCCACCGCACTCTTTGACATGGACGGCACGCTCTTCGCGGGCGATTCCCAGCTGCGCTTCTGCCGTTGGATTCTGCGGCGGCACGGGTGGCGGCGGCTGCATGTCTTGGCGCTGTTGCCCGCCGCCCTGCTCGCCCCGCTCTGCGGCGGCGGCAAGTTTTTGAAGCGCGCCTTCCTCACCTACGCCTGGGGACTGCGCCGCGAGCTGCTGGTGGACGAGTGCCGAGCCTTCGTGCAGGAGGAGCTTATCCCCGCGCTTTATCCCGACGTACTGGCACGCCTGCGCACCCACCAAACCGCGGGCGACACGACCGTCCTCTGCTCCGCCTCGCCCGAGTGGTGGGCGCAGGAGATGGGGGCCGCCCTCGGCTTCACCCACACCATCGCCACGCCCGTGGAAATCGCAGAGCGCGTGCCGCTCTTCCCGCGCATCAGCCCGCCCGGCAACAATAAAGGAGCCAACAAGGTGATACGCCTAGCCGCACTGGGAATCACGCACGCCGCAGTCGGTTACACCGACAGCACGGCGGATTTGCCCATGCTCGCCCTTTGTGAGCGCGCTGTGCTGATCAACCCGAGCGCTAAGCTTATGGCCGCCTGTCCGCAGGGCGAAGTGCTGCGCCCCGCGCACTCGCTGCGCACGCTTCCCTTCCTCCTCGGCGGTCTGTTAGGGCTGTAAGGCCTTGTCACACAAGGTCGTCGCCGTATTCGTAGCCGTCGTCCTCGGGCTCCTGCTCAACAGGTTTTTCGTCTTCCTCCGGCTCCTCCTCTCGCTCGGGCGGGGTTGCCATCTCCAGCAGGTCTCGGTAGAGCACCCAAAATTCATCCTTGCGGCGGGAGAGCACGCGGACGAGGCCGCGCTCCTGTGCTGCCTGTTTCAGGTAGGCGGATGCACCCTTGCGGGTATCAAAGGCTGTGTAGGGGTCTTCGCCCTCCGCCGGTTCGCGGATGTCGCCGACACCGGGCAGAATGCTGTCCGCATTCGTAGCTTTCACCGTGAGGTGGCCGCCCTTGTTCACTAAAATCATCGTATCATCCTCCAGCTCTTCGGCAAACTCATGGGCCTCATCCTCGTTTTCCGCGGCGTACTTCAGATATTTCTGCGCCTCATCCAGCAGGGCGAAGGCCTTCAGCCCGGGCGTGTGTACCGTCCACTCCTCTCCCTTCCGGACATCGAAATGCGTCACAGCTGCTTTGCGGAAACGGAGGCGGGCACGCACAAGGGCGGATTTCTCCTGACTTGCCAGCGTATCGCGGCGTTCCTGTTCGGCGCGTTGGCGTTTAGCCTCCTTCTCGGCCTCCTCCATCTCTCCGGCATGGCGTTGCTCGGCAGCAGCCTGCTGCGCGGCCAGCTCATCCGCTTCGCGCTCGGCCTTGCTGCGGTTCTTCAGGCGGCGCTCCTCGGCCTTCTGTCGGGCGGCTTCGCGGCGGGCTTCCCCCGCCTGACGCGCCAGCTCTTTCTTCTCTGCCATCGTCATGTGGCCCTTCTTCTCAATGCGCACGCCGGCCTCGCAGGGGGGTGCCGACCACAGGGCCGCCAAGAGACAGAGCATGAGGGGGAGAGAGCATTTCATCATGCCGCCATGCTACCAACTCCCGCTCACGCGGTCAAGATTTAACCACCCTCTTTTGACTTGTCTCCGCGGCGTGGCTGTGCCATCATAGCAGCATGAGCACTACGTACCACGTCGCCACCCCTGACGGCACCCGCCACGGCCAAATGAGCGCCGAAGATATCTGCGCAAAAATCACCGCGGGTGAGCTGCCCGCAGACGCGCTTATCTGGCAAGAAGGATGGACTGACTGGCGCCCCGCAAGCACGCTCGGCGCACCTCCCGTCCCTACCGCCGACTGGGGCATTTACACCGCCATGGAGTCCGTCTACCTGCGGCGCTACTTTACCTTGCACGGGCGAGCTTCGCGCGCGGAGTATTGGTACTGCAAGCTCGGCAGTGCGGTCCTTGTTTTCCTGGTCGGTCTCATCGGTACGCTGACCGAGGCGCACCTGAGCGAGGACGTGACCGTGATAACGCCCGTGCTGCTGGGGCTCTTGGTGCTCTTCGGTATTCTCCCCACCATCGCTCTGGCTGTGCGCCGGCTGCACGATGTCGGCATGAGCGGTTGGTGGTACCTCCTTGCCTTTCTGCCCATGGGGGACTTGTTCATGCTTGTCATCGCCCTACTGCCGAGCGGCGGCCCGAACCGCTGGGGCACCCGCCCCGATGCCCCCGCAGAATAAGGGGAAAGTGCGTCTGCTATCCATCCGAGGGCCGGTGCTCCTTGCCGGATATATAAAAAACGCGCTCAGCTTTTGCTGAGCGCGTTCAAAGCGTTTGGTGAGAAGTTAGAACTTCTCAGGAACACTTACTTGCCCTTCACGGGAGCCACGGGAGCGGGAGTGGGCTCGGGGGTGGGCTGCTGCTGCTGCTGCTGGCAGGAAACGAGGGCAGCGGCCGTAAGAGCGAGAATAGCGATGGTCTTCATTGTTATCTTACTAGTTTTGATGTTTGAAGCACCCCATCAGGCAAGAGTAGACTGCGGGGTTGAGAGAAGTCTAGCGCAATTTCCGCAGAATGCAAGCCTAAAATCAATCTTTTCCCCTATTAATACTTAATTTTGCATTTTTCAACTAATGATTTCACGTAAATCCAAGAGCAAAAAAGCATTGTCAAAAGTTCCCTGCTATGCCACCATAGCCCCATGCACAGCGCAGACACCATCGTCGCTCTCGCTACCCCGCCCGGGGCAGGCGCTCTCGCCCTCGTGAGGCTCAGCGGCCCGCGTGCCGCAGAGATTACCGCAGGATGCATCGGCTCGCGTCCTCTTGAGCCTCGCCGCGCCGCCCTTGTGCGCGTGCAGGATGAGGGAGGTAATACCATTGACAGCGTTGTGGCCACCTATTTTGCCGCTCCTGCCAGTTTTACGGGTGAACACACCGTGGAGTTCTGCTGCCACGGCGGCATGTTTGTCGTTCGCCGCCTCATCGAGCGTCTTCTGCAGCTGGGGGCTCGGCCCGCAGAACCGGGCGAATTTTCCCGCCGGGCATTTGAAAACGGTCGGCTTGACCTCGCCCAGGCTGAGGCCGTTATGGACATTATCAACGCCGGTAGCGACCTCGCTCTTCGCTCCGCCCAGGATCAGCTGCAAGGCGCATTGAGCCGCCGCGTGGCCGCTGCGGCCGATGCGCTCATCAGCGTGGCAGCCCACAACGCCGCCTACATCGACTTTCCCGAGGAGGATATTGCTCCCGACACCCGCGATAATCTCCTTGTGCAGCTCGCTGCTATTCGCGGGCAGCTGCAGGCACTGCTTGCCACGGCTGATACGGGCCGCTACCTGCGCGAGGGTATCCGCACCGCTATCGTCGGCGCACCCAACGTCGGCAAATCCAGCTTGCTGAATCTATTGCTGGGTTACGAGCGCGCGCTTGTCAGCACCACCGCCGGTACCACGCGCGACACCATCGAGGAAAATATTACGCTCCGTGGTTTGAGCTTGCGGCTTATTGATACGGCGGGTTTGCGCCGGAGCAGCGATGCGCTGGAGCTTGCAGGTATGGAGCGCAGCCGACAGGCGGGTGCCGCGGCGGACCTCATTCTCGAGGTGGCGGACATCTCCTGTCCCCGTGCTTCACTCGGCCTCCCTGAAACAGGTGGAGCCAAGCACATCCTTATTCTCAACAAGAGCGATCTTCCCGCTCACCCCGACTGGGAGAACGAAAGGAGCGCCGTGCGCCTATGCTGTCGCAGCGGCGAGGGGCGTGAACAGCTTGAGAACGCCATAGCCGACAGCTTTCTGCACGACATGGGCGAGAATGACAGCAGCGTCGCTATCAACACTCGCCACCGCTACGCTTTGCAGGAGGCGCACAGCGCCCTCGAGCGCGCCGAGCAATCTCTGCGCGAAGGCGAATCTCCGGAGTTCACCGATTTGCCTCTTCGAGATGCCCTCGATGCCCTCGGCCGTATCACCGGCCGCATCGACACAGAAGATATTCTCGACCGCGTTTTTTCGACCTTTTGTTTGGGAAAGTGAGCAAGCTCGGTCGCGCCGGAGATTCACGCTCCGGGCGTTCTTAAATCGGCGCCTGTTCCGGCCAATCGTGGCGGGGGTAGCGGCCTGCGAGGTCTTTTTTCATCTGCGGGTAGCCGTTGCGCCAGAAGGAGGGCAGGTCACTTGTCGTTTGGTAGGGGCGCTGGTTGGGGGCTAAGACCTCCACGAGACATTTGACGCGGCCCTCAGCGATGGTGGGCGTCTCGGGTACGCCGAAGAGCAGCTGGCATTTCAGGCCGAAGGTGGGGGTGCCGTCCTCGCGGTAGAGGAGCTTTACCTCGCGCCCGTTGGCGAGTTTGATGGCCTTGGGCGCATATTTGTTGAGGCATTGTTTCTGCCAGTCGCTCAGCCACTCGCCGAGGATGGGCAGCACGGGGCGGGCGGCCACTTCCTTGTAGCTCACCGCGCCCTCGCAGAGCATGGTGATGGCTACGAGGCGGTCCTCCTCGCCGAACTCGGGCAGCTCCAGCTCGGGCATGGCGGCGCGCAGGCAGGTGAGGCGGTGAATCCATTGCAGCACATGGCCGTCCCAGCCCTCCAAGCGCAGGTTGCCGCGCACAATCTGCTCCGCCAGCAGCGGGGCGGCCGCAGCGGCGGCGGCATCGCCCGTCTCCTTCTCCGCCAGCACGAGGTCGCGGTAGAGCGTGCGGTGCATATTCAGCACGCGTTTGCGGGCGGGGTCATACACCGCCACGTCATCTTCCGTGGTGGGGAGCATGGCCGCATCAAGCACCGTGCAGCGCGAAAGGCGCGTCTCCACCCCCTTGCCGCCGATTTCCGTGATGTCGGCCGCCAGGAAAATGTCGGCGGCCTTGGCCACGGTCTCCCCCGCCAACTTGCCGCCGCGACGGCCCGTGAGGCGTGCAGTGGTGTTGGCCGTGCTGTTGCGCGCGGCTACGCGGTCGGGGAAGGAGAGCAGCAGCGCGGCGCAGACCGCTTCTCGGCGGGCGGCGAAATCCGGCTCCCATGCGGCGTGCAGAATTTGGCGGTAGGCCTGCGCCACCTCGCGGGCGGCGCGGGCGCGGATGCCGAGCTTGGTGCAGGCCTCGGGGGCGTAGTGCAACCGCGCAGCATGTTGCACGGCGCGCCACTCGGCCTGAAAATCGGAAAAATCTCCCTCCTCGCGCAGGGTGTCGCTCAGGCCCGTGGGCAGGGCAATCTCCTCCCCCTGCAACAAGGCGGCCACGGCGGCGCATTCCGCAAGGCAGTCACCCTCATCCCCCGCCACCATCAGGCGGGCGAGCACAGGCGGCAGCGGATAGCCCAGCATGCGGCGGCCCGTGGGTGTCAGGCCGCGGGCATCTGCCGCGCCGAGGTCGAGCAGCAGCTGCCATGCGCGCGCCGTCTCCGCCTCCGTGGGCGCATCGGGCCAAGGAAAAGTCTTTATATCCGCCAGCGAGCGGCAGCCCCATGCCAGCAGGTTGAGGAAGGCGGCGGAGATGTCCGCGCGGTGCACCTCGGGGGCGGGGAAGGGGGCGCGTCTCCGCTGCTCCGCCTCGCTCCACAGGCGCACACAACGGCCGGGCCCGAGTCGCCCCGCGCGGCCCGCGCGCTGCTCGGCCTGTGCCTGGGAGATGGGCACGATGTGCAGCGTGGAGATGCCGCGCTGCGGGTCCCAACAGGCTTCGCGCGCCGTGCCGCTGTCCACCACGGCGCGCACGCCCTCGATGGTGAGCGAGGTCTCGGCAATGTTGGTGGAGACGATGATACGCGGGCGTTCCCCGCTCTCCACGGCGGCACTCTGCGCCTCGGGGGAGAGCTGCCCGTGCAGCGGGAATACGTCATAGCCGCGCAGCTTGCCGTCCGCGCGCAGCAGTTCCTCCGTGCGGCGGATTTCGTAGGCCCCGGGCAGGAAGACGAGGATGTCGCCGTCCGGCTCCGCCGCCAGCTCGCGCACGGCGGCGGCGCATTGCTCCCACACGGGCGGCGGATTCACATAGCCGAAGCGGTCGCGCACGGGCACGGGGGCCTTGTAGCGCACGGAGACGGGGTAGAGACGCCCTTCTGCGCGCAGCACTTGTGCCTGCGGCAGGTAGCTCTGCAGCTTGTCCAGCTCCAGCGTGGCGGACATGACGACCACGCCGAGGTCGGGTCGCGCCCCGCGTTGCAGTTGCAGGGTGCGGGCCAGGCAGAGGTCGCCCGAGAGACGGCGTTCATGCACCTCATCGAACACGACGGCAGAGACCCCCTTCAACTCGGGGTCTTCGGTGAGTCGGCGCTCCAGCAAACCGTCCGTCATGTAGAGAATGCGCGTTTGCGCGCTGCGGCAGCTGTCGAAGCGCACCACATAGCCCACCTCCTGCCCGAGTTTGCAGGGGTATTGCCGCGCCACATAACCGGCCAGCAGGCGCGCGGCGAGGCGGCGCGGCTGCACCACGATAATCAGCCCGCGCTCCGCGCAGCCTGCCTCCTGTAACATCAGCGGCACGCGGGTGGACTTGCCCGAGCCGGTCGGCGCGCTGAGCAGCAGACAGAAGCCCGGAGCGCCTGCGGCGCGCACCACTTCCTCGCGGATGTTCTCAATCGGCAGCATGCGCCCGCATTGTAGCGGAAGGAAGGGCGTTCTTCAAGTTGGAAGTCTGAATTTATGCGGATGGACAAATGAGGATTTGTCGGGGTCTTTGGGATTATCCTGCGCGGCAACGCCGCGCACACTTTTAAGGCGTCAATCTGACGGAACGTCAGATTGGCATCATTTGTTCCGCGCCGATAGGCGCGCTCTATGGGAAGTGCTCTAAGCACGTCCCAAACATTAGCCACGGGTTTACACCCGTGGCTAATGTTTGAGACGACCTTAAAGGTCTCCCCATAGTGTGCGCGGCGTTGCCGCGCAACCTCCACGATGCAATTCTGACGTTCCGTCAGAATTGCGCCTTAAATTCCGCGCGGCTGCGCCGCGCAAGAGTTCGACAAATTCTCATTTCTCGCTCATCCTGCAAGGCAATGCCTTCGGCCTTCGGTCTTTTTTCTCTCGCGTGGCGAGAGAACTTGTGATACACTCTCCCGCGTATGGAATACGCTCACGGCGTCATTACAGGTGCTTCCTCCGGCTTCGGCGCGGCTTTTGCGCGCCGTTTGGCGGGGCGCTGTGCGCACTTGGTGCTGGTGGCGCGCCGGGCCGAGCTGTTGGAGACGCTGGCGGCGGAGCTGCGCGCGGCGCATGCGGGCCTGAGCGTGACGGTGCGCCCCTGCGATTTGGCGCAGGAGGCTGAGCGCGCGGCGCTGGGTGCTGAGCTGGCGGCGCTGCCTACGGGCCGCATGCTGCTCGTTAACAACGCTGGCTTGGGCGACTACGGCTCTTTTGCAACCTCCGCTCCCGAGCGCAACCGCCTGCTCTTGCAGGTGAACGTGATGGCTGTGACGGAGCTGGCTCGCGCCGTGGTACCGCGTCTGGAGGAACAGGGCGGGGCTATCATCAACCTCGCCTCCCTCGCGGCGGATGTGTTTATCCCCGATTTCGCGCTCTATGCGGCCAGCAAGGCCTATGTGGCCTCCTTCAGCGAGGCGCTGCGCCTTGAGCTGCGCGGCGCGGGCGTGCCCGTGCTGGCCGTGTGCCCCGGTCCGGTGCACACGGGCTTCGGTGATGTGGCCCGCCGCAGCGGCTGCACCAACGGCTACTCCTCCTTCAAAAAGTGGTTCTACACGCCCATCGACACCGTGGTGGACGGGGCCTTGGCGGCCCTCGACCGCGGGGCGGCACGCTACTACCCCTCCAAGCGCATCCGTCTGGTGGGCTTTATTGCCCGCAATGTGCCGCTGGCGCTGCTGCGCGCCGTGATGGGCCGCCGGCCGCGCAAGGTGGCTCCGCTCAATCCATCTGACGCTCCCTCCGCATGAATCGCCGCCGCACTCATTTTCTGACATGGTTCCGCCTCGGTCTGCTCGGCATCGGTGCGGCTGCTGCGGGCTCGCTCTACACGCCCTATCCCGCGCAGCTGGTGCGCGCTCTGAAGGAACAGCCCGCCCCACAGACCGTGGTGAAGGAGGTTGTTAAGCGCGTGACCGTGGAGAAACCCGCGCCGCCCGCCCCTGAGCCGGAGGTGAAGGTGGTGCAGGCGTGGCACCCCGAAAACGCCTTTGCCATGCCCGCCATCGAGCTGCCGCCTTTCCCGCCCGCGCTGCCCGAGAAGGTGGAGCCGGGGCGTTTTGAGCACATCAACTCTATTGCGCCCGGGTTCAACATGCACAGTTCCGTGCTCTTTGCCCCCGGTACGACGGCCTTTGCCGACCGCAAGCGCAAGGATGCCTACATGCTCAAGCTCTCCATGCAGCTCTTCCTGCCGCACGCAGCGGACGGCAAGGAGCTGCTGCAGGCTAACCCCAAGCTGCCGCAGGTGCTGGCGGATTATGAGGGGCTGATGGGCACGGCCAAGGTGTCGCCCTGGTACCGCTCGCTCTACCTGCACAAGCAGAACCGCCTCCGCAAGACGGCGGCCACGCTCGACCGCCTCCTCGACCGTCACAATTTCTACGACACGGACACGATTTTGCAGCTCGCCGCCCCCAAGACGGGGCGCAAGGTGCTCTGGGTGCAGGCGGATATGGACGTCGTCTCCGACGGCTCGGACGGCGACCGCCTGCCCAACATGCCCGAGAAGGTGCTCAAGAGCGACTACTACCAGCCCACGACCTCCTATCGCTGGAAAAAGACGGGGCAGACACCCAACCCCCTGCTGAAGGTGTGGGAGGAGCGCTTGGAGAAGCTGACGAAGGACAAATCCGCCTCCAAGGAGGCGATCGCCGATGCCCGTGCCACGGTGTACGACCTCAAGACCTGCAGCTTCCTGCTGGCGGAGTACGACCCCTTCATCGTCATCCCCCTCACCTTCAAGGAGGGCAAAGATGACAGCTACCGCCCCCAGCCGGGCGACTATGCCGCCGTGATTGTGGAGGATCGCGTGTTCCCCGCTATCGTCGGTGATTTCGGCCCCAATTACAAGACGGGCGAGGCCTCCCTTCGCCTCGCCAAGATGGTGAATCCCAAGGCCACGTCTTTGGCCCGCCCTGTGTCGGATCTGAAGGTCTCCTACCTCATCTTCCCGCACACAAAGCTCGAAGAGAACAGCGCACCCGATTACGCCCGCCTCAACACCCGCTGCCGCGAGCTGCTGGATGACATCGGCGGGCTCGGCCCCGAGGCCAAGCTCCAGACCATAGACGACCTCCTCGCCCCCAAACCTGAAACCGCTCCTGCGAAGTAAGCTCTGCGCATGAAAATATCCATGTTCAAGCGCCTCCTGCTGTTCTTCTCTTTCGCGCTTGCTCCCGCTTTGGCCGCACCCTCCTCTCCCAACATCATCCTTATCCTTGTGGATGACATGGGCTGGGGCGATTTTTCCCCCAACATGAAAGGGCAGCCCGAGGGCAACGGTCCCGCCATTCAGACGCCTAAGTTGGCGGAGATGGCCGCCTTCGGCGTGCAGCTGCGGCAGCACTACACGGCCGCTCCTGTCTGCGCCCCCGCCCGTGCCTCGCTCTTCAGCGGCGTGCATCAGGGCCATGCGGAGGTGATTCGCAACAACAGCTTTGACGCGGCGCTGGAGAACTCTCACACGCTCGCCGGCGTGTTGAAACAGGCGGGCTATGCCACCGCTCTCATCGGCAAGTGGGGCATCGGCGGCGGCAAGGAGCAGGGCGGCACGCCGCAGACCTCCGCCGCGTGGCCCACCAAGCGCGGCTTTGACTACTTCTTCGGCTACCACAACCACATCGCGGGCCACCGCCACTATCCCAAGGAGGAGAGCAGTATCGACCCCGATACCCACTGCAATGCCGTGTGGGATGACGGGCGTGTGATTACCGAGCAGTTGGACACCTGCTACTCCACCGACCTCTTCACCGCCCGCGCGAAAAAGTGGGTGTCGGACACGCATGAAGCGACGCCCGATAAACCCTTCTTCCTCGCGCTGACGCTCATCGCGCCGCATGCGCGCCTCGCTGTGCCCTCTGTGCCGTACCCCGCGGGCGGCGGACTGAAGGGCGGTGTGCAATGGCTCGGCACCCCCGGGCACATGATTAACACCGCCGAGGGCGCGTGGGACACTTACATTGAGCCCTACGCCGACCGCGCGGTGTGGCAGGGCTACGCCGAAAAACGTTTCGGCAAGGGGGCGGCGGACGCGATGGACGCCGCGCAGCGCCATGCCACCATGATTACCCGCGTGGACAGCGCCGTGGGCGACCTGATGCAACTGCTCCGCGACCTCAAGATAGACGACAATACCTTCGTGGTGTTCACCAGCGACAACGGGCCTCACAATGAGCCGGGCGCCGTCGGTGCTATTGCGGGGCATCCTGCACCGCGCCAGAACCCCGCCTTCTTCCGCAGCTACGGCATCTTCGACGGCATCAAGCGCGATGTGCTGGAGGGCGGTCTGCGCGTGCCCTGCATCGTGTATGCGCCCAAGCTCATTCAGCAGGGCGTGGTCAACACCACGGATGCCTCCCAGTTCCAGGACTGGATGGCTACCTTTGCCGAGTTGGCAGGCGTGCCGAAGCCCATGCGCTGTGACGGCGTTTCCCTGCTGCCGCTGCTGCGCGGGCAGAAGCCCAACGAGGGGGTGGTATATGCGGAGTACGCCTTTGGCGGTTCCACCCCGCAATACCCCGATTTCACCCCCGGCCGCAGCAAGCATCCGCGCGGGGAACAGCAGGTCATCTTCTTCCGCGATGCGGCGAGCGGCAAGCTGCTCAAGGCGGAGCGCACGAACATGAAGACAGGCGAGGAGGACTTTGAGATATACGATGTGCAGACCGACACACATGAGGCGCACAACCTCGCCGCACAGTACGCTGATAAGCAGGATGAACTCCGCGCCGCGGCAGCCTACAACCGCCGCGCCTATGACTACTACCGCGACTCCGAGAGCGGTGCCCGCGGCAACAGATGCGGCGGTTTCCGCTCTTATGATGCGCAGCTCGTGCCTGCCAACACACCCGCAGCGGTGCAGCAGGGCTGGCGGATGCGCCGTGTGGCGGGGGTGACGCCCTGGGTGCCGGACTTTGACACCCTGCCGAACGCCGCTGCGGCCGAGACGGTGACGGTGGAGGACCCGCTCGCAGCAGAGCTGCCTGCGGGCACGGTGACGGAGTTCCGCGGCTATATCGAGCTGCCTCACGACGGCGTGTGGCATTTCTGGCTCACCGCCGAGGGCGGTGAAGGCACACGCGCCTATGTGAAGATGCACAACTTCCAGCTCATCGACGCCGATGCGAGCTACACCCCCGGCACCGCTGCGGACTGTTCCGCCGCAGCCAACACGCAGGAAGCCCTGCCTGATATGACGGGTAAGAAGGGCGTCCCCCTGCGCGCCGGTCTGCATGCCGTGACCCTTACCGTGGTGCAGGGGCAGGGCACGCCCGGCAAACTCCGCCTCGAATGGCAGAAGGAGGGCGGCCCCCGCGTGCTTATTCCCGCGAAAAGGCTGTTTCACCAATAAAACGGCAAATTTAGTGAAAATTGATGGTTGAATTTGTAAAAAAGTTTCATTTTTAGAGGGCACTCTAGCAAAAAAACTTGACGGCACTCTAATTTTTCGATAATCTGGCTTCGGAAAAAGTTCGAGGGCACTCGAAGTTTTTCTTTATTCGAAACGATACACTCCGTCATCTCTTATGAAACTCCATATCTCCCTGCTTGCTGCTACGCTTCTGTGCGGCGCGGCTTTTGCCGGTCCCGCGGCTCCGACCGCGGATTTTGCTGACAACGGCGCTTCTTTCAAGCGCCTCAGCGGCTCTCTGAATGCCGGCTATGAGACCAACTACAACGGCCGCGGTCTGGTGATGAGCCACTCCGTTGCTGAAGGCGACAGCGCTATGTTTGCTGCGCTGAAGTACAACTACGACTTCGGCCGCCAAGGCGGTTGGAGCTGGGACGGCGCACTGTCCTACCGCAACGTGCCCTCCGGCCACACGCTGTACGGCAACCCCTCTTTCGGCCCCACCTTCCGCGGCCAGCAGCAGATGTTCGCTTCGATGATTCAGCCGGACCCCGCTTGGCAGGGTATGCCCGGCAATGCCATTGCCAGCAACTACATTTCCCAGTTCGTCGGCACGGAGCTGGAGGGCCTGACCAAGAACGAGGTCGAGGCGCAGATGGACCACATTGCCAGCGGCAGCATCAAGCAGGCCAACATCGAGCCCGAAATCGCCATTGTGAACTCTCTGAAGTACACCCGTGAGAAGTGGAACTTCGCCCTCGGTCACGACTTCATTCACGGCGGTATTCTCGGCGTGATGGCTAAGCACTACCGCGATCAGGGCGCTTCCTGCGTGAACGAGGTGTTCGTCCGCCCCGAGTGGACGCCCGCCAAGTGGGTGTCCGTCGGTTGCACGACGCGCTTCTCCTTCGAGGGCATCGTCGGTTGGTGGTTCGAGCCGGATGTGACCTTCAAGGCTCCCATCATCGGCACGCCGGATGACGTCAAGCTCGCCGGTGTGGTGCAGTTCGGTCTTTCCGCCACGGCGGACTACTTCCGCAGCTCCTACTTCGCCTGCGACAACGGCACACAGGCCTTCTGGATCAAGCTCGCTACGCCCTGGTTCGTCACCAAGAACTTCATCATCACCCCCAGCGTGAGCTTCAACTGGCTCGGCAAGGGTGCCATCAACGCCAACAAGACCTCTGAGTTCCGCTACTACACGGAGAACAGCCACAGCATTCCCTTCCGTAACTTCGGCGTGGTCGGCGGTTGCGCGGCGACCTACACCTTCTGATAACGCGCGTTTTTTACTCGCAAACCGCGGTTCGAGTTGCTATACTTGCACCACGGGCAGAATAAGAAGCCGCCCGTCCCTGAGACGGGCGGCTTTCCTCCCCCGCAAGGGGAAGACAGTTTTCCGATACAAGATACATCTCCACCATCTCTCACCATGATTAAACCGCAACAGCTGCTTCCGCACCCCATCAATGTTCAGGGGCAGGAAAATATCGTTTCTCCCGGTTTCTACATGCCCAACCGCCTGACGGTGGCCTCGGGCAAGGCGCTGCATCACCTGCTGGACGGCAAGGTCTGTTACCTGGTTGATCCCACCTTCCCGCCCGCAGAGGAAATCATGGCCTACCTCAAGCTCAAGAAGGTGGAGATCGCCTACTTCGACTTCCGCCACACCACCTCCCGCGCCGTCCGCGAGCAGATTCTCGACCAAATGGCACAGGGCAAGAGTGTGGTGTTCCTCCCCGGGCAGGCCGCCAAGTGCCGCGGCTGCATTGCAGATGTCCCCGCCCCCTTCCTGATGACCGTCGGCAGTCTGCACATTTCCCCCGTGCCGGTGTTTGTCGGTCTGTATGCGAACCGCTACTACGGCACCTTTGCCTCCGATGTCGAGCCGGGCTGCCGCGAGGAGATGTGCATCCTGCCCAAGCTGCACACCGGCCCCCAGACGGGTGAGCGCCTGCTCTCCGCGTGGATGCAGAAGGGCAGCGAACTTTTCTCCGCCCACCCCTTCCTTTCCACCTCCCTCACCACGGATATCGTGCGCTCCATGCACGCCAACGGCAAGGTCGAGATTACCGACGGCATGACGGGCACCAAGCTGCCCTTCTTCAAGGCGCTGGGCGTGTCCATGACGGTGGCCGCTCTGCTCAAGGCGCGCGGCGACAAGCGCATCGGCGTCATCATTCCCCCGGGTGCGGGCGGCATCATTGCCACGGTGTCCTGCCTGTTGGCGGGTGTCACCCCCGTGCTTATCAACTACGCCACCTCCAAGGCGGCCTTTGAGAGCACCGTGCGCCAGGCCGGGCTCACGACCTTCGTCTCCGCCCGCAAGTTTAAGGACAAGCTGCCCACCTTCCCCTGGCCGGAGGATGAGCAGATGATTTTCGTGGAGGACCTGCTCAAGGGGCTCGACAAGAAGAAGCTCATCGCCAACGTGCTGATGGCCAAGCTGGCCCCTGCTGCGCTCATCTGCAAGAAGTTTGACACGGAAGCCCGCCGCAACAATGACGAGGCGATCATGCTCTTCACCAGCGGCTCCAGCGGCGAACCCAAGGGCGTGGTGCTCACGCACCGCATGGTCAAAGCCAACGTCGCGCAGTGCTGCAGCCGCCTGACGCTCGACCGCCCGCACCACTTCCTCGGCAGTCTGCCCATTTTCCACAGTTTCGGCCTCACGGTGACGATGATGCTGCCGCTGCTCATGGGCTACCCCATCGTCTCCTATCCCAACCCCACGGATGCCCGCACGCTCAACGAGCTCATCAAGAAGTATCAGCTCACGCTCGTGTGCTCCACGCCCACCTTTGCCCGCGCCATGCTGCGCCGCGCCAAGCCGGGCAACTACGACAGCGTGGTGTACTTCATCGTGGGTGCCGAGAAGCTGCAAGATGACCTCGACAAAGGCTTCCGCGAGATGGGTGTCAAGCTCATGGAGGGCTACGGTCTCACGGAGGCGGCACCCGTCTGCGGTGTGAACGTGCCCGATGCCGCGCCGCTGGAGGGCTCCTCCTTCTACATCCCCGGCATGGTGAAGGGCAGCATCGGTGCGATGTTCCCCGGCATCGCCGTGAAGGTGACGGATGTGGACGACGATACGAAGGAGCTGGCCATTACCGAGCGCGGCATGCTCTGGTTCAAGGGTGCCAATATTTTCAACGGCTACGTCGGCAAGCCCGAAATGAACAGCGAAATCTTCAAGGACGGCTGGTTCAAGACGGGCGACATCGGCAGCCTCGACCTCAACGGCTTCCTGCACCTCGGCGGCCGTCTCTCCCGCTTCTCCAAGGTGGGTGGTGAGATGGTGCCCCACGAGGGCGTGGAGCAGGCCATTACGGAAGCTCTCGGCATTACCTCCGATGAGGAGGGCGCCCTGCAAATCGCCGTCACGGGCGTGACCGACCCGCAAAAGGGTGAGGCACTTGTGCTCCTCTCCGCCCTGCCGCAGCACCAGCGCATGTCGGAGGAAAAGGCCATCCTCACCTCCATCCGCAATGCGCTGGCAGAGCGCGAAATCCCGACGCTCTGGGCGCCCAAGTACGTGGTGCCTGTGGAGTCCATCCCCGTGCTGCCTACCGGCAAGCTCGACCTGCGCTCCTGCAAGATGCTGGCCGAAGAAGCCCTCGGCGAGAACGATCACGAGGCGTAAGGAACTTACAAATCGAAGAAAATCCTGCGGCTTTGCCGCAGGATGAAGAAAGCGGTCCGACATGCGGTCAGACCGCTTTCTTTGGATATTTTAGGCAGTTAACCTCTTTTTTCCTTGTCGTCCTGTGCCCTTGGGTGTAGGGTGATGGTAAGCGACAGGAGACACGCCGTGTCTCCGCGATGACTGTTTTCCTTTCTCGGCTATATGAAACTTCGCCTCCCGAACAAACTGATGGCAGCCGTTCTGGCTGCGGCAGCTCCTGCCTTGTTCTCCACGCTTTCCACCGCGACTCTCGGCGCGGGTGCCGCCTTTGTGCTCGGTGCCGCCGCGCAGGCCGCTGCGGACCCCGCCCCTGCCAATGCGGGCGACACCTCGCAGACGATGCACGTGTATATCCTGACGGGCCAGTCCAACGCGCAGGGTGCCGTGTATGCCTCCCCCGCCTCCCCCGCGCAGCTGGAGCAGTATAAGTCCGGGGCCATTATGTGGAACTCGAGCCTTAACAACTACTCGACCAACCCCGTGTTCGCCGCGGACAATGTGACGTGGCGCGATGTGGCCCCGCAGCTGCCCATCTGGGGCGGCAACTACAGCATGGGCGGCGAGTACGGCTTTGCCTCCATGATGGAGCGCCTCGCCGGCAATGAGAACGTCACCAAGGCGAACGGCGAGCGGCTCGAAATCGGGCAGTTGGCCGTCATCAAGGCGGCGCTCAACGGCGGCGGCAACCAGTATTGGGTGAAGGGCAATGCGGCCTACCAGAAGATGCTGGAGGGCATGAAGAACGCGCTTCAGACCGCGGTGAACAACGGTTATCAGTCCGTCAGCATCGACGGCCTCATGTACCTGCAGGGTGAGTCGAACGACGGTACGGGTGCCGGCCTCACGGAGTCTCGCTACAAGGAATACGTTGCCAACCTGACGAGCGACCTCTCTGCGTGGGTGACGGAACAGGGGCTGGGCGATAAAATCTCCGTTGCCTTTGACGGCAACACCGTGCTGGGTGAGCCCTCCCGCAACCCCTCCGGCACCATTGAGAAGCAGATTGCCGCAGCGACCTCCGGCGGCCATGTGAACACCGACGGCAACGGCATCGGCTTCGTCTACGCCCGCGATCTTGCCAAGGGCGCGGACAACCTGCACTACACGGGTGAATCTCAGCTCAGCATCGGTGCGCGCTACGCCTATGCCCTCGCCGTTCAGGAAGGGTACGACGTGGGTGCCGTGCGCGGCTCCGACAGCACCAAGGCGCTGGATAACGCGGGCGCGTGGTGGATGGAGCAGCTGCCCGCCACGGATGCCGTGGTGAAGTGGGATGTCTCCTCCGTTGCCAAGACCAACACCATCAGCAACTCTCTTTCCGTGGGCGGCATCGTGGTGGAGGACCCCTACCAGGGGCAGGTGAACATCAGCGGCGGCACGTTGCATGTCGGTGCTCAGGGCATTGAACTGAAGCAGGGCAGCCTGAATGTTTCCTCCGCCTTTGTGGCCGATGCTCCGCAGACGTGGAAGGTGGCGGGCGGCCGCACCCTCAACCTCAGCAACGCGGGCACCATCTCGAACACCATTTCCCTCATCAATGACAGCGGCAGCGGCACGGCTCACGTGTCGGTGAACGGTGCCACGCAGAGCTGGCACGTCACGGGCGATGTAGACCTGAAGGTCGCCTCGGCGCACGCCGTTACTACGGCGGCGGGGGCCTCCCTCGGTCTGGGGGCCGTCAGCGGCAGCGAGCTGGCGCTGGACAGCCTTTCTCTGGGGGCGAATACGACGCTCTCCGTCGGCGGTGCGGGCACGGCGGGTACGCTTACCGTCGGTTCCCTGACACTGGGCGGTGATGCCTCCGTGAACATGGACTTCATGGGCTCCACCCGCTACGACAAGCTCGCCCTCACCACCCTGAGCGGTGACGGCACGGTGAATTTCAACTTCAATGTCACCAAGACGGGCCGCGGCGGTTCCTTCACCGTGGTGCAGGGGTGGAACGGCGGTGCTTTCACCTACAGCGGTCTGGACGGCCTGACGGGCGCCTCTTTCGCCGCAGACGGTAAGGGCAATCTGGTGCTCACCCTGGCAGGCGGCACCGGCCCGGCTGTCGTGACGGATTACACCAAGGATTGGCCTGCGGGAACACCGACGGCGGTCTCTCTGACCACGGGAGCTTATGATGCCTCCGCACACGGTAGCAACACATGTGCTACGGGCTCGGCCCAATGGTATTTCGGCGTGGGTCACAGCGGCGGCAATGAAACTCCCCTTGATAATTATGCAGAGATTCATGATGCCGCTGCGACATGGGTTGTTTCCGTCGGCAGCACCAGCGGAAGCTCGCCTGTCACCGTGGTGGGTGATTCCGCTGTGCGTTACACGGGCGACACGACCACAAGCGGCACTACCGTGTACGGTGCGGTGAACGCCACCGTTACAGGTGCGGTCTACACCGAGCTGGACAAAGCTAACGCTACCTATACGGAGGTGAACGGCACGCACAATGCCACCATTACGGGGAGCAACACGCTGGTCATCAAACAGGGTATCGTGAACGGCACGGTGACGGGCGGCTCCGTCAGCGGCGGCAACCGTATCAGCGGCGGTACCTATCTGCAGATTGACGACGGCACCTTCAAGGGCGTGGTGGCAGGCGGCAACAAGGCCGGCTCTGCCGTCATCGACAACGGCTCCCACTTGGTGATTAACGGCGGCACCTTCAGCGCAGATGTCGCCGGCGGCAACAACGGCAACGGCACCATCAATGACGGCGTGCAGATGGTCATCGACGGCGGTACTTTCAATGCCAATGTTGCGGGCGGTAATAACGGCGTCGGCATCATTAACGGCGGTGTGGATATGCACATCGCCGGCGGTACCTTCAACGGCTACGTGTACGGTGGCAACCTGTGGGGCAGCAACAGCGCCTCCGCCACCAACAGCATTATCAATGGTGACATCAACATGGAAATCAGCGGTGGCACGTTCAACAACGCCGGCTCCAAGGCCGTTTATGCCACGGGCTACGGTTACAAGGTGGACGGCGACGTGACGCTGACCCTCAGCGGCGGCACCTTTGCGAGCGGCTATCATCTCTACACGGGCGGTTGGAACGGCGCTTCCGTGACCGAGGGCCACAAGACCACCTTGGTATTGCAGGATATCGACTCTTCCAACGCCTTAGCTACCGCCGATATCAACCTGCACGGCACGGGCTCCGCAGCCCCTGAGCTGGTATTCTCCCACGTCACCACGGCGGTGGCTGCCAACTTCAGCGGTTTCACCACGCTGCGCGTAACCGATGAATCCGATGCCGTGCTTGCACGCAATGTGGCCAATCACACCGCCTTGTTGGGCGCTCTCACAGGCGGCATCACGGTGGAGGAAGGCTCCAACCTGACACTGCTGCACCCCACCAGCGGGCCGTGGGATTTGACAAGCAAAAACTTTACCCTGGAAGAGGGCGGCTCGCTGACCAAGAGCGGCGCGTACTGGACCAACATCGGCAAACTGACAGGCGAAGGCACCTACCACATCGCCGGTACGAGCGGCGGTTCTCAGGTGAAGGACCTGACGGAATTTGACGGCACGGTTCACATTGCGATGGGCAATAAGCTGGAAATGACAAACGCGGGCAGCGCCGGCACCACCTTCCTGGTGGATAAGGGCGGCGAGGCCTCCCTCAAAGCCTCCGCAGGCAAGATGGGCACCCTCTCCGGCGAAGGTCTGGTGACCTTCCGCGATAACGTTACCCTCACCATCAACAACAACCACTCCTCCTTCGACTTCGATAATTGGACGGGCACGGTGAAGCTGGTCGGCGCCGATATCCCCAATGCCTCCGCTCTCAACCTCTCCAAGCTGGGTTGCGAGGGTTCCACTATCGAAATCAACGGCGTGGGCGCCTCCAATTCCGTCTATCTGGCCACGGGGACGGACAAAATCGTCACCGCCGATATCCACCTGAGCGGCAGCGGTCTGAAGCTGGACAACGGCTACAGCAACGGCACCACCATCTTCAAGGGTGCATGGACGGGCACGGGCGGATTCACCTTCAGCGGCGGGCCCACGCAGACCTTCCGCTTCCTCGGCAACATGACCGACTACGCAGGCAACATCAGCCTCTCCGGCGGGCAGAGCTTGGAATTCGGCAACGGTGATGTGAGCGTGAACCTCGGCATTGCCGCTACCTCCGACACGGGCAAGGGCACCATCAGCGGCACGGGTGCCACCACCGCGCAGGTGAAGATTAACTACCTGACGGACTCCACCTCCAGCAGCACCATGACGGGCAACCTCGCCCTCACGCAGAACGGCGCGCAGGTGCTCACGGTGCTGGGTCACAACACCTACACGGGGGCTACCAACATCAACAACGGCTCCGTCAAGCTGGAAGGAGACGGCACGCTGGGCACGGGCACGGTGACGCTGAGCGCAGCCAACAGCGCCTCCCTCATCTTGGATGACATGACCCTCAGCTCCCTCAACAAGACCACCAATGCCACCATCAGCGGGCAGCAGGAGGGCTCCATCAGCGCCACGGGTATCCGCGGCACGGAGGGCCACGTGATTACCATCGCCAACGCCGCGATTGAGATCACGGGCAGCAGCTATGTGCTGGAATATGTCAATACGAGCAGCAGCAAGTTCATCTTCTCCTCCGGCAGCAACACCGAGTTCGAGACGAACACCGCCCTCGGCAGCATCGAGGTTGATAACGGCACCACCACCTCCTTCGCAGGCGATGCCACCATCAGCGGTTCCGTCAGCAACAGCGGCGTCATGGCCGTCAACGGCACCCTGAGCCTGACGGGCGGACGCGGTAACGCGTGGGACCTCGGCTCGGTGACGGGCGAAGGCACCATCGTGGCGAACTCCACGAACGGCAACCGCGTCTACACCATGTCGGGCGACCTCAAGGATTGGACGGGCAAGTTGGAGCAGTCCTCGGGCTCCGGCAACATGACGCTCAACATCACGGGCACCGAAGAACTGAAAGCCGATATTGTCAACAAGGCAAAGACCAGCGCTGACTGCAAGCTCGATGTCAACCTGCTGCACGACATGACCGTCTCCGGCGACATGAGCTACACCGACAAGGGCTTGCTGAACGTGGCCGTGGGTGATGCCTCCCATCAGGTCGAGGCCGCGCTGGAAAGCACCATCACGGCCAACAGCCTGACCGTGGCCAAGGATTCCGCCGCCACCATCAGCGAAGGCACGGTGCAAATTACCGCCGCGGCCGGCGGTGCCGCCAACATCACGCTGACCAAGGCTGACGGCGACACAGCGGCCTCCCTCTCCGGCACGAAGGTGACCACGACCGCCCTTTCCGCTGCGACGAGCGGCACCAAGGCCACGGTGGAGAACACCGCCGTGAGCGTGGGCAACAACGCCACGGTCGCCATCACGAATGTCGCGCTGACGGACAGTGATATCACCGTGGCAGACGGTGCCGCGGCCAACCTCAGCCACGCTACCGTGGCGGCGACCACGGGCTCCACTCTCAACGGCGTCACCGTGGGTGAGGACGTCTCCGCCCACGCGGGTGACGGCGCTTCGCTGAGCTTCATCAACCAAGCCTCCTCCATCAACCTGACGGACCTCATCATCGGTAACGGTGCCACCGTGAACGCCTACCTCGGCACCCCCACGCCGGAGCAGATTACCGCTGCGCAGGGCGGGGCCGCGAACATTGAGGCCGACATCACCGTGACAGGAACCCTCTCCGCGGGCAGCGGTGCCACGCTCAATGCCAACCTGACGCTCGCCGACGGTGCCGTCCTCGACATCACTGCTCCCGAGGGCCTGCACATGGGCAGCAGCCTCACGCTCTCACAGGGAGCCGTCATCACCCTGAGCGACAACCTCAGCGTCGCCGTTCAGGACATGGTGCGTGGGGATAACCTCGTGCTCTTCACAGGCGTGGATGCCTTCACCATCGACGGCGCTGCCTATGACGAAAGCATCACCTACACGGCCTGCAACTACATCAACCTCGACGGCGTGCGCTATGCAGACGGCTTTGTGATTAAGTATGAAGTGCCCGCGGGCAGCGTGAACGGCGGTGTGGTCTCCCTCTACATGGCCACCCCCGAACCCGCTACGACCACGCTGAGCCTGCTGGCCCTGGCAGGCCTTGCGGCTCGTCGGCGTCGCCACTAATGTGGTGAGCTACGGCTCTACTCTTCGACTCCCGCTCCTTACCGAGCGGGAGTCTTTTTCACATCCGGTGCCGTGCCCTCTTTCGCGGGTTGCTAGTAACCTCCGCCCATGCCATGCCGCGTCCTCTTTTGCGGGTTGCTAGTAACCCGAGAAAGGGCTTTGCCACAGGCTTTTTTGTGGGGTGGTGGCAGAGGGTAAGGGGACGGGGCGGGAGGCTCCGGCATTAGGACGGGTCTTAATGGGCTTTCGGCGCGTAGGCGGCGGGGGCGAACATGGGGGCGGGATGGGACGCGCCGTCGAGGCTGAGGGCGGGGGTGCCGCTGCTTGGGGCGGCGGGGCAGGCTTCAGCGATGAGCTGCGCGCCGAGCCAGATGTAGAAGCCCGCCTCTATGCCTTGCGCGGCGTTGCCCGCGGTGTAGACCACGCGCAGGCTGTCCGTGTTGCGGCTCATATCGCGGGAGTAGAGCACGGTGTTGTCGCCCCAGGTGATGTAGGTTTCGCTGATGCGGAGTATGCCGCGTTGTTTGCCGTTGTCGAGGGTGAGCGTGAGGGCGGGTTGTGTGTCCCAGCGCTCATCTTCATAGCCGTTGCCGACATGTACGGAGCCGAGGTCGAGGGTGAATGAGCCGTCCGCGGCGGGGCTAAAGGTTTTTCCGTTGTTTTTGCCGAGGCGGGCGAAGCCTGCTTTCTTTGTGGCGGGGCGGCGCGGCAGCCCGAGGGTGCGCCCGCTGTAGCCGAGGGCGCGGGCGAGGTTACCCGCCATGATGAGGTTGGTCTGCGGGCCGGGGTGAATCCAGTCCACGCGCTGGCGGGGGCCCTCCAAGGCGCCGTAGGGGTCGGCAGGCGTGGCGGCGACATCTACCGTGCCCTCGCCGAGCGGGGCGAAGAGCACGCCTTTGTGCGCCGCCCAGGCCTGCAGCACCTCGTTGAAGGCGGCGATGGCGGCGTGGTCTTCCGCCGAAAAGGTCTTGCGGCCGGGCGGGATGAGAGCCATGACGACGACGCGCTTGGTCGCCTTGCCCGCGAGCATGGCATCCACAAGCGTATCGAGCGTCCCCTTGCCCGAGTACGCGTAGCCGTCGCCCTCTTCCGTCACGCCGAGGATGCCCTCCATGGCCTGAACAAGATTATCCCCCTTGCCGAAGCTGCCGCCGACATGGAAGTTTTGGATGATGTCGTTGGTGCCGAGCAGCACGCAGTAGGTGCTCGCGCGCTGAGACTGCACGAGCGCGCCGATGGTCTGCCCGGGGTATTTGACGCCCGATTTCGTGATGTAGTGCCGCCCTGTGCTCGGCTGTGTGTACTCCGTGTTCTCGGGCTCAAAGAGCTGCCAAATCTGCCCGCCTTCATGCGCGGAGTGGCGGTTGGCAAAGGGAACGCCGCGGTACGCGGGCGGCGCGAGGTTCACCCCGTTTCCCTTGCCGCGTTGGAAATTATTCGTCGTGTAGCCCGCCGCCTCATACCGCACGCCGTTGTCCGCCAGAATCTTGTGGAAATCCCAGCGGTAGGAGGGCGTGTTGATGCCGTGGGTGATAGAGTCGCCTACAAACATCGTGCGCCCCAAATCGGCAGGCGCATCCGCCGCATGCAGCGCGAGGAAACCGAGAGAACAGAGAAGCAACAGAGAACGGAACATCGCCTCATCCTAAGCCATCCGCCCTGGCGTTTCAACCCCAAATTTCCCGCGGTTGCGAAATAAGATGGACAAGCACCCTCGCCGCGTCTATAGTCTTTCCGAAGTCCGCGTGCTTCTCGTGTACTATATCAACCATCCATAGAAATGCTCCCCATGCCTTCTCAAACGCCCCTCGACTGGCTCTATTCCGTGCAGATGTTCGGCATCAAACTCGGGCTGGAAGGCGTGACGCGGCTGCTGCGCGAATGCGGGGTGCTGTACCCGCGGGCGCGGGTCATCCATGTAGCGGGGACGAACGGCAAGGGCTCCACCTGCGCCTTTGCGGAGAGCATTGCGCGCGCGGCGGGGTACAAGACGGGGCTCTTCACCTCCCCGCACCTTGTGAGTTTCAACGAGCGCATCCGTGTGAACGGCGAGATGATTGCCGATGCCGATGTGGACAGGCTTATCGAGCGCGTGCGCGGCATCATCGAGGACTGGGAGACGAAACCCACCTTCTTTGAGCTGGTGCTCGCCATTGCCATGATGTACTTCGCCGAGCAGGAGGTGGAAGTCATCGTGCTGGAGACGGGCATGGGCGGCCGGCTGGATGCCACCAATGCCGTGCCTAAGGACGTTGCCGTTATCTGCCCCATCGGGTTGGACCACACGCAGTATCTCGGCCACACGCTCTACGAGGTGGCGGGGGAGAAGGCGGGCATCATCGCGTGGCACCGCCCCGCTGTGACCGCGCCGCAGGAGCCCGAGGCGATGCGCACCCTGCACGAAGCAGCACAGCGCATGGACACCGACTGCCGCATCATCGGCGGGGAAATCACGGACATGCCGCTCGGTCTGCGCGGGGCCTACCAACGCCGCAACGCCGCCCTCGCGCTGGCCGCCCTGCGCGCGCTGCCGCATTTCCTCTGCTCGCAGGAGGAGCTGGCCCGCGGGCTCGCCGAGGTGCAATGGCCCGGCCGTTTTGAAGAGATTTTGCCCGAGGTCATCATGGACGGCGCGCACAACCCGCCCGCCATCCGTGTGCTGGTGCAAACATGGCGCGCGACTTACGGTGAGCAAAAGGCGCGTTGCGTCTACGCGGGTTCGGCGGACAAGGCGCTCGATGAGGTGATTGAGCTGCTCTCCCCCATCGTGGGCGAGTGGATTTTGCCGCCCGTGCAATCCCCGCGTATTCTTCCGCAAGCGGACATGGCGGAGCGCGTCCGCGCTCACAGCGCCGTCCCCCTCCGCACCCCCGCCACCTTGGCCGAGGTGGCGGAGCAGGAGCTGCGGCCCCACACCCTCATTTGCGGTTCCTTCTTCCTGCTGGGTGAGCTGAAAGCCCTGCTCGGCCATGCGCCCTACCGCAAGACAGCGCAATAAATGAGAATTTGTCGGGATTTACTAGGTACTATGTACTAGGTACTATTTATC
>JAKSOV010000022.1 GCA_024405415.1 Akkermansia sp. | reverse complement strand
ATCATCCGCAAACAAAAAAGCCCCTCCGGAGAGGGGCTTTTTTGAAAGCGGATGATGGGATTCGAACCCACGACATCAACCTTGGCAAGGTTGCGCTCTACCACTGAGCTACATCCGCGGATGCAGGGCCTTGCGGCGTGGTTGCGAGGGCATTATACGCGGTGAAAAGAGGATTGCAAGACTTTTTTGTATCTTTTTTTGTAATGATGGAACAAAAAACTCATTTAGTCTTTACTCTAAATGAGTTTGTGGTTTAATGGGCGCGCGTTAATCATCTATGAGTATCGGTGACGGCAGAGAAGGCAAGGTGCGCGCGGCTATGGCTAAGGGGCAGCTCGGCGGCCGATTGGCCGGGTTGAGCTTGCCCCGCCAAATTGTCGCGATTGCGCTCTGGCCGCTGCTGGAGCAGGTGATGAGTTTCATCTGCGCATCAACCTCGCTGTTCCTTGCGACGCGCATGGGGCAGGACGGTTGGGTGAAGGCTCAGCTGGCTTCGGGCATCGGGGTGACGAGTTATGTGATGTGGCTGGGCTTCCTGCTGCAGGGGGCCGTGGGCATGGGCGCAACGGCGGTGGTGAGCCGCATGACGGGTGCCCGTCGCTTCCGCGATGCGAATTTTGCGGCAAACCAAGCGGCAATGATGGGTTTCCTGGCGGGTGTAACCTCGGCGCTGGTGATGTATGGCTCGGCCCGCTGGCTGATTTATGATGTAGTGGAGCTTTCGGGCTACGCGCAGGAGGTGGCCATGCGCTATATCAGCATCGGTGCATGGGTAGCGGTGTTCAGCGGTGTGGTGTTCGGCGTGAATGCGGCGCTGCGCGGTGCGGGCGACACGAAGACGCCGTTTTTCATCATGCTGTGCGTGGATTCGCTCAATGTGGTGTTCAGTGTGCTGTTGGTGGCTGTTTGCGGCATGGAGGTGGAGGGCCTCGCATGGGGTATGGTGGGCGGCATGGCGGTGGCGTGTTTCATTTTGCTTGGCATTCTGGTATACCGAGGGCGGCAGATGCATGCGCGAATGCAGGGAATGGAGCTCGATGCCTACGCAGCGCAGCAGAGCGACACGTATGTGCCGCCGCTGTTTTTGCATGCGCCCTCTCTGCTGCCGAATCCGGCGATGCTCTACCGCATCGTGGTCATCGGCGTACCTCAGGCGGTGGAGCAGTTGGGTATTTACCTTATCCAGCTCTATGTGCTGCATGTGATTTCCTCTCTGGGGGATTCCGCCGTGGGCGCGCACAATATCGCTATCCGCATTGAGTCGATGAGTTTCCTGCCCGGTTTCGCCATCGGCATGGCGGGGGCCACATTGGTGGGGCAATACCTCGGCGCGCGCAATATCCGCATGGCGGTGGAGACGGTGCTGCGCTGCGTGCGCTATAGCGTGGCGTTCATGGGGAGCATGGGCGTGGTGTTCTTCCTGTTCCCTGCCCTGTTCGTGTCGATTTTTGCGGACGGCTCGCCCCAACTGCTGGAGACGGCGACGCCCGTGGTGCGGGTCTTCCTGCTGGCGGAGCCGTTTTACGCCGCCATGCTGACGATTAAGATGTGCCTGCGAGGCGCGGGCTATACGCGCCGCGTGATGTATGTTTCATACGGCGGCATGGGGCTTATCCGCATGGGCGGCCTCATGCTCTGGAGCACGCTGTGGCCCGAAACGCTCTCGCTGACCTGGGTGTGGGTGCTCTTCTCGCTGGATATGGCGATTGAATACGCCATTTTGCACCGCATGCTTCTGAACCTCAAGTGGGTGCGCAAGAAGGTGTGACCCGCCGCACGACGGTCTCAATGGTAGAGGCGCGGGAGGCGAGGGCCGAGTCCCGTGAGGATTTCCCAGACGATGGTGCCCGCTTTTTCGGCCACTTCGGTAGCGGGGATATGCTCGCCGATGAGCTCCGCGATGTCTCCGGGCTGCACCTCAGGCACATCGGTGACATCGGCCATTATTTGGTCCATCGTGACGCGGCCGAGCATGGGACAATAGCAGCCGTTGATGTAAAGACGAGCCCCCTGCCCCGAGAGGCGGCGGTTCCAGCCGTCCGCATAGCCGATGCCGATGGTGGCGACTTTGGTAGGGCGGTCGGTGATGTAGGTGCGCCCGTAGGCGACGCCGTGTCCCGCGGGCAGCTCGCGGATGAGGGAAATACGGGAGGAGAGCCGCAGGGTGGGTTTCAGCACGCCGTCGTAGATAGAGGCCATGGGCGCAATACCATAAAGCAGCAGACCGGGACGAGCGAGGTTGGCGACGGGGATTTCGTAGCCCAACTCGCCCGCGCTGGCGGCAATGTGGCGGTAGCGCAGGTCGAAGTGAGAGGAGAGAGTGTTGACGCAATCGGTGAAGAGGCCGATTTCCTGCTGGGTGAAGGGCACATCCTCATCCGCGGCGGGGAAGTGGCTCATCACACCTTCCACGCGCAGGTTGGGCATAGCGGCCACCGCTGCGGCAGCCTCGCCGAGTTGCTCCGGCAAAAAGCCCTCGCGTCCCATGCCCGTGTCCACGGCAAAGTGGCAGACAAATTCCTTCTCCGCTGCGGCGGCAAGGCTCTGGAAATGCGCTGCTTCCTCCACGGTGGAGAGGGTGCAGCACCAATCGTTGGCGACGATTTCCTCCCTCTCCTCGGGGAAACTGGGGCCGAGGATGAAAGGGGTTGTGCGCACACCGGCGCGGGTCAGGCGGCGCGCCTCACCCGCATTGGCCACGCCGAAGAAAGCGATACCGTCGTTGTCCAGCCGGCGTGCCACAGGCTCCAGCCCATGGCCGTATGCCCCCGCTTTGATGACGGGCATGAGCGCCGTCCCCGGCAAGGCCTGTCGGGCAATGTCGAGGTTATGGGCGATGGCTTCCAAATCCACATCCACCCATGCGCGCGAGGGACTTTCGTAATTCATGCGCAAGACTCTAGCACCAAACGACGGCGCGCGCAAGGGCGGAGGCGGGGTTATCATTTATAATTTCGGATTTATCATGAATCAATTTGCAAATTCGCGCGGCTTCGCCGCCGAGGATAGCCGAAAATGAGCTGCGAAATAATCAAGAAAAGATAATAATTTCGCTGGACAGGTGCAAAGGGTGTTGTATAATAACGGACAGTGATATGAACGCTTCTCGTCCTATTCCCCATGTGATTTTCAGCGAGCTGACGGAAACGCTGGACCGTGTGCGCCGCATGAGTGTACTCTCGGTCAACACGATGCAGCAGAAAAAAATGCTGGGCCTGACAATGCGCCAAGCCTCGGCCATCGGGCAGGTGCAGATGCTCATGGAGAAAGAGCCGCAGGGCGTAGCGCTGAAAGTGCTGGCTAAGCAGCTTTCGATGACGGTTCCGGCGACCTCGCTGTTGGTGGAATCCATGGTAGGCAAGGGGTTCTTTGAACGCAACCCCAACCCGACGGATCGCCGCGCGGTCTGCATTCGCCTGTCGGAGAAGGGCATGGAGCTCTTCGACGAAGTGTACGCCAATTTCCACCGCGAGATTGATGCTCATTCTGCTGTGCTGACGGATGAGGAGCTGCGCGTGCTGGCCTCGATTTCCGCTAAGCTGCGTACGCAGCTGGCCTGATTTTTCCTTTTCCTCGCTTATGATGAAAAAAGTCTTCTTCTCTCTTCTGCTGGCGGCAGGTGCGCTGGTATCCTGCCAGCAGCACAAGGATTATCCCGTGTTTTTCCTGACGGAATCCGGCGGCAATGAGGCGGGCGCAGGCTTCAACCTGTACTACAACGGCAAGTACTACCACCGCATGCCGATTCTCTCGCTCAAGCATTGCGCCAAATTCCGCTCCTTCATCAACCCCGACGGCTCGTACGGCGTGGTCATCTACCTGAAGGAGGAGTACCGCAACCGACTCTATACCACGACGCTGGAGAATCAGGGCCGCAATCTGCTGCCCATTGTCAACGGGCTGGCCTTTGAGCCGACCTACATCGACCGCGGCATTACGGACGGCAAGCTGGTCATCTGGAACGGCCTGAACGGTTATGACCTGAAGATGCTCGGCGAGACGCTGGAGCCGATAGAGCCGGAGATTGAGACGAAGCGCTATCTGAAGGAGAACCCGCGTCCCCTGCCCCCGCGCCCCAAGTCGAAGAAGGGCGGCAAGGACCGCCACGGCCGCGAGTTCAGCGAGCTTTCCTCCGGCATATGATGATGCGCGGTCTTTTTCTCTCGGCGTTGCTGTCTGCGGCAGGGCTGTGCCCTGCCGCGCAGGATTTGATTTACCGTCTGCCGACGGATAATGACGCGCTCTTCCGCGGGGACAACGAGGGCTTTTACATGTACTGCGACCGCAATTTCGAGGGCGAGAAAACGCAGCCCTGGCAAGCGGGCAGCTACGGCATGGTGCGCAACCCCTTCCGCGCGTCGGACCAAAGCGTGATGTTCAGCCACATGCACGAGGGCATCGACATCAAGCCGCTGCACCGCGACGCCGCGGGCGAGCCGACGGACATGGTGCGCCCGATTGCCCCCGGCCGCGTAGCCTATACGAACAACGCTCCCGGTGCCAGCAATTACGGCCGCTACGTCGTGGTGGAGCACCACGTACCCGAGGGCACCATCTACTCCCTCTACGCGCACCTCGCCGCCATTACCTGCGAAACAGGGCAACGCGTGGGCACCGGCAATGAGCTGGGCCGTATGGGCCACACGGGCGCAGGGCTGGACCGCGTGCGCTCGCACGTACACCTGGAAATCGGGCTGATGCTGCACTCCGCCTACGACACCTTCTCCCCGCCGGCCAACAAGCACGGCCTATACAACGGGCTGAACATGGCGGGCTTCAACCCCGCGGAGGTGTTGCTGGCCTGCAAGGAGGGGCAGGCGCTCTCCCTTACAGCGCATTTTGCCGAGTTGCCGGAGCATTACCGCGTGCGCATCTCCGCCGCTGAGGTGCCGGATATCCTGCGCCGCCACCCCTTCCTTTACAAGGGGGAGAACGTGAACACCCTCCCCGCGGCCTATGATGTTGCCTTCACGGCAGAGGGTGTGCCCATCGCCTTCTACCCCGCGGCAGAGTCGGTCTCGGCGCCGAAGGTCATCTCCTGCAAGCCGCTGCCCACGCTGCAACAAAACGTCACCTGCAACCGCGTGAAGAACAGCAGCAAAGATGCCGCGCTGACCGTCTCCGGCAAGAATTACCTCAACCTCATCTTCCACCCGAAGGGCGCGCCCGCCGCGCCCTGATTGTTCACCATGCGCTCCCTGCTCCTGCTCCTCCTATTGCCGCTTCTTTCCCCCGCCGCCCACGGCAGCGTGGCGGATGCCGCTGCGCATCTGCGCGCAGGTGATACAGCCGCAGCCTTGCAGGAAATCGGCACGGAAAACAGCCCCGAGGCAGCCTACCTGCGCGGCCGTGCGCTCATCAATTTGGGGCGACTGCAACAGGCTGCGCTTGCTTTGCAGGCGGTTCCGCAGGGGCACCCGCTCTTTCCCTACGCGGCTAAGGGCCTGTTGTTCTGCGCATGGCAATCTCCCGACGTGAATCCGGATGCCGTGCTGACGCCGCTGCTGAGCTGCGGGCACGAAGACATTGCCGACATGGCGGCTGCGGCTCTGGCCGAATATCGCTTGGATCGCGAAGATGCCGCCGCAGAGGAGGTACTGCAACGGCTCCGTGAAAAAGCGACTCAGCAGGAAGAACTGCGCCCCCTGCTGCAACAGCTGGAGATTGCCGACCTGCGCCGCCGAGGCGCGTTTGAGGAGGCCATTACGCTCTGCCGACGTCTCGACAAAGACCGCACGCTGCCCCTCATCACCCGCCACCGCGTGCGTCTGGCTCTGGCTGAGGTGTACTACGCTCATGAGGCCGCCGCAGAGAAAGAACACCCCGAAGCCCCCGCCGCCGATGAGGATGACGAGGCGGAAGACAACACCGAACTACCGCCCGTCACACGCGGGCGAGGCGAGGAGACGCTGCTGCATTTTCTCTCCACCAACCCCGAATCTGCGCTGACGGAGGAGGCCTTCCGCCGCCTGATGAAACACGAAGCTTTTCTCACGAGCGAAGCGGCACGCGCCCGACTGAAGGAATGGAGCAACGACCTGCGCCACCCCCGCCGCGCAGCTCTGGCACTGCGCGTGCAACAACACCTGCTCCACCCCGAGGATGCAACGGAAACAGCGCCCGATGCCTCCTGTGCCAACACAGCCGCCGCAGCCTTGCCGAACGAACCCACCACGGCAACCATGCTGCTGGAGCAAGTGCGCCTGCTGCTGGCGCGCGGGCAGGAAACGGAGGCCGCCCTCTATCTGGCCGGGGTGAAAACACCTTCCCCTCGTCGCGATTTTCTCGCTGCCTGTCTCATCACCGACAAGGCAAAGGCCGCTCGCGCATTCCTCGACATTGCCCGCCGCGCCGATGAAGCTCTCCTGCCCCCGGCCCTGAGCAATGCCATGCTCTGCGCGCTGCAATGCGGCAATAAGACAGTAGCCGCCGAGATTGCCGCCGAATCGAACATCCCCGATGAGCTGCGCCGCAGGCTGCAGCTGCTGACAGCGGCCTATCAAGCGGAGGCCGCCCCTGCTGCCGCCAAGAGCGTGCTGGATGAGCTGGCCGGCCATGAGGCGGATGAGAGCCTGTTCTGTGAGCTTGTGCTGGAGCGCGCCTACCTCCAACAGAGCCACCCCGAACTCTTCCGCCCCGAGGAACGCACCCCGCTTTACCGCACGCCTCTCCCCCTGCCTCAGGACCGCCTGAGCCAGGAGCAACGCCTGCGCTACCACGCGCTGACGGAGCAGGCATACCGCCGCGAGGGAAAGGCGGAAGCAGCCACAGCATCCGTGGCCCGCGCTGCGGCCGCGGCCTCCACGCCGTATGAATATGCCGTGCTCACGCTTCACTACGCGCACTGCCTCTCCGCAGACGGTCGACACACGGAGGCGAGGCAGGCGCTACTGCGCTTGGTCGAGCGCGACCCGAAGGGAGAGCTGACGCCCCGTGCCCGCTTCCTTGCCGCGCGCGAGGCCGAGCTCATCGGCACGCTCGATTCCCTGAAACAGGCGGCTGCTCTCTACGCCCGCTGTGCGGAAGATAACGACAACGGCGCACCTCGCGCCGCGCTCCGCCAGGCCTCCATCCTCCTCCGCATCGGGCGCACGGAGGAAGCCGCGCAGCTGCTGCACCGTCTGCTGCACCAAGAGGACAAGCTCAACGAAACGGATAAAGTGCTCGCCTATGCGCTGCAAGCTAATCTGCTGGTCTTGCAGGGCAATAAAGAATCCCTACAGGCCGCCGTACATACGGGCGCGGAAATGCTGGGCTCACCCGAGCTTCCGCCGCGTTGGCAGGCCCTCACGCTGCTGCACCACGGCATGATTTGCACCCGCGCCGGCAAGCATGATCTGGCCCTGGGGGACTACCTCTCCGTGCTGCGCATGAAACCGGCAGACACCGCTGCGCTTGGTGAGCGTGACTGGCGCACCCTCTACCAAGCCGCCGCCGGAGCCACCTATGAATACAGCAGCAGCGGGCGCTTTGAGGAAGCCGCCTGTTGCGCTGAGGAAGCTGCCGCTTGGGATACCTCCGCCATCGAGTCCCTGCGCCCCATCGGCATACGCTTTGCAAACTGGGCGCGCAACCTGCGAAAAACCCATTTTCTGCCTGCCCGAACGCAGGAGTAAAGCGACAAATGAGGGATTCCCTGAGCGGACTCTCAATTCTTCGCCCCGCAGTGGGGGCAAAGGACCTCCTGCGCAGGGCGGCGGAGGAAGCGGTAGCCGCAGATGCGACAGGTGCGGTGCGTGCGAGCCTTGTGCATGCGGCGCAGTTTAGCGCTCAGCTGCACCGGGATGATGACGCAGAGCAACAGGAAGAGCCCGCAGTGAAGCAGGCCGATGATAAACTCCGCAGGGGTGACGGCAGGTAGGTTCATTGTGAGTCCCCCTTTCCGTTCAGCTGCTCCGCAGGGGGAAGTTGCAACAAATCGTCCGCCGACAACACGGCGGAATCGGGCGCGCCGAAGAGGGGCGCGGGGGGAGCCGACTGCGGCTTCAGTTCGCGCTTGAGCGGCATACGGTTCGTTTCGTCAAAATCAGGGTCGATTGTGCGGGGCTGCAGGAGGGGCAGCGGGCTTTGGGCGCGCACCATGAAATCCACAGTCTCATCGTCGCTGATGAGCAGCTGCCCCGTGCCGAGCGGGCGCAGCGGCTCGGGTTTCTGCACGGGCACAAACCACAGCAGCGCCAGCACCAACAGGAACGCCCCCGCCACAAAGAGCGGCAGACAGCCGTGCGCGCGGCGGTCGAAGCGCGTGTGGAAAGTCAGAGGGTCGGGGGTTCGGTCGGACATCACTCTACGCTGGGTACCGCCCCGAGGCAGCAATTAAAACCGTGGCAAAGCACCATATCCGCCAGCTTCTGCAAGGTTCCGGCAGCCACCGCGCGGTCAGCCACCAGCACCACGGTCACGCGCGCAGGGTTCTCGCAATCCCAGAGCTTCAGCTGATCCTCGATGCCCGCCATGCCGCCCGGCACCTGCTCGGCACCGATATAGAGGCGAGGCTCATCCCCCGCCGCCACGGAGACGATGTGCGTCTGCGAGCGGTCGTAGCCACCCATGACAAAGTGAGAGGACTCCGGGCGTACACGCACGCCGTAGCGCGGCCCGACATGGTAGGTAAGCAGCACACAGCTGCCCAAAGCCAGAATAAGCGCCACCGCAGAAACAATCAGGGCGGAGGAGCCGTTATCAGTCAGGCGGGAGCGGATGCGACGCATGGCGGGAAAAAACGGTAGAGGTTATGCCTGAGCTTCGGGCGCCGCGGGCAACTCGCAGGAGCAGCAGCACTTGCGCTCCGCCGCCGCAGCAGCAGCGGCAGCCTCTGCACGGGCCTTCTCCTCCGCCGCCTCACGAGCGTCGCAGATGATGTGGACACACTCCAGACCGGCGCGCTCCACGTTGTTGATAATCTTGCGGGCGCGAGAGGCGAGGTACATGTAGAAAAGGTGGGTCGGGATGCAGAGCGCCACGCCCGTAGCGGTGAGCATGAGCGCCTGTTGCAACGTGGCTGCCACGGCGGGCGGCGCGGCGGCGCCGTCTATGATACCCGGCTGCTCGTAGAAACTCACCAGCGAGAGCAGCGTGCCGAGGATACCCAGCATAGGCATGGCCGTAGAGCAAGCCTGCAGAAGGCGGATGTTGCGCTCGATGCGGTACACCTCCAGCTCCGCGGCCTCCATGGCGATTTCGCGCATCTCGGAGCGGATGAGGCGGTGATGCGGCAGCACGGACTCCACCACGCGGGCCATGGGCCCGGGCAGCTGGCGAGCCTCGTGCAGGGCCTCGTCATACTTACCGGCACGCAGCAGGGAGGAAAGCCCGCGCAGGAAATCACCCGAGTTGATGTTGACGCGGTGGAAGTAGAACAGACGCTCGGCTACCACGGCCAGCGCCAGCACGGCGAAGAAGAGGATGAGCCAGAAGATAGGCCCCATGATGCTGCTCACAACGGACATGTCGGCTAATAGAAAGGGATGAAAAACGAGGGAGAAAGAAGCAAGAGTGAGCCGCCCGCCCTCGGTCGGGCGGCTCACGACAAGAAAAAGGCTCAGGCCTTGGGCGTGATGCTCTCCGCGCCGAAGTAGGGCACCAGCGCGGCGGGAATCTTCACAGAGCCGTCGGGCTGCTGGCACTGCTCCAACAGGGCGACATAGAGGCGGGGAAGCGCCGTACCCGAGCCGTTGAGCGTGTAGGGAATGCGCATCTTGCCCTCGGCGTCCTTGTAGCGCAGCTTCATGCGGCGGGCTTGGTAGTCCGTGAAGCAGGAGCAGGAAGACACCTCCAGATACTTGCCCTGACCGGGAGCCCAGACCTCGATATCATAGGTCTTGGCGGAGGAGAAGCCGACATCGCCCGTGCACAGCTCGATGACGCGGTAGTGCAGACCGAGTTTCTGCAGAATGCTCTCAGCATGGCCCGTGAGCTTCTCGAGCTCAGCAAAGCCGTCCTCGGGCTTGCAGATTTCCACCAGCTCCACCTTGTCGAACTGGTGCACGCGAATCATGCCCTTGTTCTCGCGGCCGGCGGAACCGGCCTCGCGGCGGAAGCAGGGGGTGTAGGCCGTCATCTTAATGGGCAGGTCGGCCTCCTTCACAATCTGCTCGCGGCAGAGGTTCGTCACCGGCACCTCGGCCGTGGGGACGAGGAACATGGCGTTCTCCTCGATGCCGTACATATCCTCCTCGAACTTAGGCAGCTGGCCCGTGCCGTACATGCACTCGCGCTTCACGATGAAGGGAACGCCCGTCTCCTGATAGCCGTTTTCGAGCGTCTGCGTGTCCAGCAGGAAGTTGATGAGCGCACGCTCCAGACGCGCGCCGAGGCCGCGGTACACGATGAAACCGCTGCCGGAGATGCGGGCGGCGTCCTCGAAGTTGAGCAGACCGAGCTTGGTGCCGATTTCCACGTGGTCCTTCGGCTCGGCAATCTCGGGCTTGGTGCCCCATTGGCGCAGCTCGGGGTTAGCGGTCTCATCAGAGCCGACGGGCGCGCCGTCGTGCGGCATATTGGGAATGGAGAGGAGAAGCGCCTCCTGCTCCTCCGCGGCGGCGGTGGCCACGGCGTCCAGCTCCTTGATGCGGTCGCCCACTTCGCCCATCTTCTTCTTGAGGGCCTCGGCCTCCTCGCGGCGGCCTTCCTTCATCATCTGGCCGATGAGCTTGGAAGAGCTGTTACGTTCGGCGGAAAGCGCCTGCTTTTCCGTCTCGGCATTGCGGCGCTTCACATCACACTCGAGCACCTTATCGACAAGCATCCAATGGTCGCCCCCGCGCAGGCGGACGCGCTCTTTCACATAGTCGGGATTCTCCCTGACGACACGAATATCTAGCATAACGCGACTATTCTACCCCTTTAACCCGCCTAACGCAAGGAAGAAAGAAGGCGGGAGATTAAGAATTGATTGAGAATTGACCCGCGCCGCTCTCCCCGCTATACTGGCGGCACATGAACAATCAGTATGCCCTCATCCTTGCGGGCGGCAGCGGCACGCGTTTCTGGCCGCTCTCGCGCAACGCCCGCCCCAAGCAGCTGCTCGACCTCTTCGGCTCGGGGACGCTGCTGCGCCAAGCCATCGACCGCTTGCAGGGCATTGTGCCGGCGGAGAATATTTTTATCCTCACCAACCACTTGCAGGAGGCCGAGGTGCGCCGACAGGCTGCCGAGCTGCCCGCCGCCAACATCGTGGCCGAACCGGCTCGCCGCGACACCGCGCCCGCCGTGGCGCTGGGCATCGGCCTCATCGCCGCGCGGGATCCGCAGGCCAACATGATTGTCATCCCCAGCGACTCGCTCATCCTCGACAGCACCGCCTTCCGCTCGCTCGCGGCGGATGCGCTCTCGCTCGCAGCGCGGGAGAAGGCGCTCATCACCATCGGCATCAAGCCCACCTGGGCCTGCCCGAGCTACGGCTATATCGAGCGCGCGGGCAAGCTGGCAGACCCCGCCCTATCCCACGATTGCTACGAGGTTGTCCGCTTCCGCGAAAAGCCCGATGCCGCCACGGCTGCTGCTTATCTGGAGCAGGGCAATTTCTCGTGGAATGCGGGCATGTTTATCTGGAATGTGGAGCACGTGCGCGCGCAGCTGGCCGCCCACACGCCTGAGCTCGCCGCCTTCATCACCGAGCTGACGCAGGCAGATGATATACTGAGTTTCATAGGTAGTAAGTTTGCCAAGCTTACCCCCATTTCCATCGACTTCGCCCTCATGGAGAAAGCCGACCGCGTGCTGAACTTCGAGGCCACCTTCGATTGGGATGACGTCGGCTCGTGGATTTCCGTCGGTGCCTACCTGCCCGACAAGGGCGAGGGCAACCACGCCAACACGCCGCTGAGCGCGGTGCATGCGGCGAACAACATCGTCTTCACCGACAGCGGCAAGCGCGTCGCGCTGGTGGGCGTGAGCGACCTCATCGTAGTGGACACGGGGGATGCCCTGCTCGTCTGCCGCAAGGATGAGGCGGACGCCATCAAGAAAGTCGTGGCCGAGCTGCCCGATAACCTCCTCTGATTTTCCGCCATGCACCCTGCCCTCGGTATCGACTACGGAGAAGCCCGCATCGGCATTGCTGCCACGGATGCGTGCGGCATTCTCGCGCACCCCGTGGAGAGCATCCACCTCGCCAAGACGGAGCCGATTGCCCGCATCCGCGAGCTGGTGCAGGAGAAAGGCATCCGCACCCTCGTGGTGGGGCTGCCCCTGCGCTTGGACGGCACGGAGGGTACGGCCTGTGCCAAGGTGCGCGCCTTCGCCGCCAAGCTCGCCGCCGCCCTGCCCGAGCTGCCCATGATCTTTGTCGATGAATTCCTGACCACCACCGTTGCCCAAGGCAAGCTGCACCAAGCGGGCAAGAAGATGAAGGATTTTAAGCCCATCATCGACCAAGCCGCCGCCGTCGAAATCCTCAACAACTGGATGGGCACAGCGGAAGAACTTCTCCCCCCGTGGGAGGAATAAGACCGCCCCTTTTACCGACACCTACGCCCTATGAACACTCCCTATTTTCTCGGTTGGCACGCCCCTGCCATCGAACTGGTGGCAAATTATCTGACGACACAGCTCCGCGAGCAGGACTTAGCCCGCGCCACGGTTGTCGTGCCGACGGCCGAGAGCAAGCGCGCGCTGAAGGAATACATAGCGGAGCGGCTGCAACGCCCTGTGCTCATGCCGCACATCGTGCAGCCGGGCAATCTCATGGAGCTGCCCGCGGGCGCGCACGATGCGACGGAAACGGACACGCACGCCGCGTGGCTCAAGGTGATGTCCCGCGTGGCGGAGGAGGTCATGGCGGAGGAGACGGGACCGTGGTTTGAGCTGTTTCCTAAAGCCCCCCACGGCAACGCCGCGCCGTGGATCATGAACATGGCTCAGCGCCTACAACATCTGCGTGCGCAGATGGAGCAGGAGTGCCTGACGGATACCTACGCTGAGTTGCTGAAAGGATACGCACCGGACTTTGCAGCCACACGCGCGGACGATTGGCAACGCTTCGTCAATCGCATGGGCGCACGCTGGCTGGCCGTGCAGCGGCTTTTCCGCATGGTGGATGCGGAGTTGCACCGCCAAGGTCTGCGCACGGCGGAGGAAGTGACCGCCGAAGCGGCGCTCCACCCGCAACTTCTTCGCCGGGGGAGCCTGTTAGTGCTCGCCTGTGTGCCTGAGATTTCCCCGCTCAACGAGCTCTTTATCAGCAAGGCCGCGGAGAGCGGACAACGCCGTCTCTGTGTGCTGGTGAACGCCCCGCAGGAGGAGGCATCCTTCTTCGATGCGCTCGGTCGCCCGCTGGTGCGCGATGCCGCGGGGCAGCGCGTCTCCCGCTGGCTGGATGATGCCATCCCCCTGCACACCGATGCGGAGGGGCGCCCCGCCGTATCGGACGGCAAGGATGTGATTCTGCAAGCCGCGGATGCCGAGGACATGGGCGCCAAGGCCGTGGCGCTGGCGGCAGGGAAACCCTCGCAGGAGGTCACGATTGCCGTCTGCGATAACGGCATGGCTCCTGCCGTGCATGCCGCTTTCCTGCGTGCGGAAGGCTCTTCGTGGTGTCTCAATCTGCCCGCGGGGCGTTCCGCCGCCGCCACGCAGGAGGGCGCGCTGGCGACCCTGCTCGCGGCGGCGCTCCAAGTGCCGCACCGCCTGCCGCTCTACAACGAGCGCACGGGGCGCGTGGAAAACAACGAACCCAACCTGCTGGAACCCCTGCGCGCGCTGCTCGGCAACGAGGTTCTGCAGCGATGCTTTACCCATGCCCTCGCTGCGGCAGGGGAGGAAGCGAACCTGAACGGCTTTGATGCTGCTCTGGACGAGGTGTTTCGCACAGCGTATCCCTCCCACATGCAGGATTTGGTGCGCTGTTTCAGTCCGAGAGACCCCGACGCACCGGAGCCGCCCGCGCTGCGCTATGTCCGCTTTGTCTGCCGCTTGGTGCAGACGGGCAGCGGCACCACCGAGGAGATGGCGACCGCCCTGCGCGACCTGAGCCGTCTGCTGGGCGCGGCCCTGCGGGATTCGGGCGGGTCGCTGCTTGCGGAGCCCCTGCGCCGGCTCGCGGGTTTCCTCTCCCTGCGCGGCGGGGAGTACGCCCCCTCTGTGTTGCACCTGCTGCTGCGCCGCACGCTGGAGGAGGCCGCCAAGCAAAAACTCCCCTTCCTGCACCGCGAGGAGACCCATGGCGACATCGTGGGCTGGAACGAGCTGACCTACTGCCGCGGCGAGCACCTCATCCTCTGCGGCATGCACGATGACTGCGTGCCCGCCCGCCCGCTTTCGGACATCTTTCTGCCGGATGCCCTGCGCTGTTCCGTGGGCATCACGTCCTCCGAGAGCCGCACGGCGCGCGATGCTTTCCTGCTGACGGCTCTGCTGCACAGCCACCCGAACCGCGTGACCTTCCTTGTGGCGCGTTCCCGCACGGACGGCGCCCCGCCCGCGCCTTCCTCTCTGTTGCTGCGCTGCGGGCAGAACCGCGCGGAGCTCGCCGCGCGCGCTGCCTACCTCTTCCGCGAGCCCGAGGTGGTCGCCCGCCGCAAGGAGTACATCCATTGGAACCTGTTGCACGCCCCCGTGGCGGGAGACACGACCTCGGGCAGGCTCTCCGACCTGCGCCGTGCGGACGGCTCGGTGACGGTTAATCCCTTTGCGCCTGAGAACCCCGCCGCGCCCGCCTTCTCGCCCTCGCTGCTCAACACCTTCCTGCGCTGCCCGCTGCGTTTCTGGTTGCAGTATGCCTGCGGGCTCAGCCCCTCGGATGCCTACCCCGAGGACCTGAGCGAGTTGCAGGGCAACCAGTACGGCGACCTGATGCATGAGGTGCTACGCCGCTTCACGGAACACTATGATGCGGCGGATAAGCTGCCGGATGGGGAGGAGACGGCGCAGCTGGATATTCTGCGCGCCGATATCGACCGCCTGACGGAGCAGTGCTACCGCCGCTACGGCGATACCTCCCATGCGCTGCTGCTGGTGCAGAAGGAGCAGATGAAGGCGTCGCTGCATGACTTCGCCCGCTGCCACCGCGCCGACCTGCTGGCGGGCTGGCGCGTGATGTGGCGGGAGGTGAAGGTGACCCCCACGCTCACCGCCGAGGACGGCAGCGCCGTGCCCTTCACCATGCGGCTCGACCGCGTGGACCGCCACGATGAAACGGGACAATGGCGCATCATCGACTACAAATCCAACGACAAGCTGCCCGAGGCGACACACTACGCCCCCCTCGGCGCGGATGAACCGCCCTACCTGACGGAGACGGAGCTCGCACCCTGCGTGTTCTCGGAGAAACACCTGTTGGCCGACGGCGGGAGCCGCCTGCGCTTTTTCCGCATCACCAACGTGCAGCTGCCGCTCTATGCCGCGGCCTTGCGGCAGCTCTGCGCGGAAAAGGGGGAGAATTACGCGTTCCCCCTCCTCGGCTACTACAACATCCCGCGCGGCAAGGCGGAAGCGGGCTTCACCCCGCTCTTCACCAAGGAAAAGCCCAAGCAGGTGCTGACGGAAGCGTATGAAGAAATCTTCCTCGCCTGCGTGCGCCGCTTGGTGACGCTCATCCGCGCGGGGGAATGTCTGCGCTCGGCGGAGTCGCTGGGCTTCACCGGCTCCGTCTCTTCCTTCGGCGCGCTCACGCCCGATGATGACCCCCGCTCGCTCTGCGGCATGAAAGCCGAGTTCAATCCCTGACCCCTCCCAAGCCCGATGAGTACCTCTTCCTTTTCTGTCCTGAGCAATTGCATCGCGGCTTCCGCGGGCACGGGCAAGACCTATCGCCTCGTGTCGCGCTTCATCGCGCTGCTCTGTCTCGGCGCGCGCCCCGATTCGTTGGTGGCGCTCACCTTCACCAACAAGGCGGCGGGCGAGTTCCGCAACCGTATTTTGGAGGCTCTGGCACAGGGCGCGCTCTTCGTGCCCGATGCCAAGCTGCCGCCCGTCAAGCGCCGCAACCCGCTGGCGGTGCGTGTGGTGGAGACGCTTTTCGGTGCCCCCGCAAGCGCGGGCGCGGCGGCGGAGACGGTGCCCCTGCTGGCGGGGGCGGATGCCGCGCTGCTGCAACGCGCGCATGCGGCGGACGTGTTCCCCGAGGATTTCGCCGAGCTGCACGAGCTGCTGGGGCACGCGCTGGATGCCCCCTATTTCTGCGGTCTGCTGGAGCAACTGATACGGCAGCTGCCGCAGTTGCAGCTTTCCACGCTGGACAGCTTCTTCCAAAAGCTCGTCTCGCAGCACTGCATGGAGCTGGGCGTGGGTGATGTGAGCCCGCTGATGGGCGATGAGGAAGAGCGCGCCCGCAAGGAGGCTCTCCACGCCATGATTCAGATGCACGACACGAGCGAGGAGCTGCGCCGCGGCTTCATCGATATGTGTCTCTCCGTCACCAAGGGTAACCCCAAGGGGCTGGAGGAGAAGCTGGCGGACTATGTGAAACGCTACGGCACGCTGACCGAACGCTACCCCGAGGAAGCCGCGTGGCGGCGTTTTACGGATTTCGGCTTGGATGACCTGACGGACACGCCTCCGATGACGGCGGACGAGTGGGCTGCCATCCGCGAGGAATATGCGGAAGCTCTCGCTGCCGCCGCCCCGGATTTCAAGCCCAATTCCCGCCCCGACCAATCGACCCGCGGCTTCCTCGCCAAGATGGAGGAGGGTAACTTCGGCGGCATGCGCTATCTGGATGACTATCTGGTCAGCGACAAATTCGGCGGGGCGGCGCACGAGCGTCTGCGCGAGCTCATCCGCCGCATCCGCGAACGCTGCCGCGCCGAGCTGCTGCGCACCACGGAGCTCAAATCGCTGGGTGTGTACCGCCTGTTGCGTGCCTATGCGGATTGCTACCGCCGCAGCGTGCAGAGCACGGGGCGCATGACCTTCCGCGACATGACGAAGGAGGCGCAAACGCTCTTCGAGATGCAGGCGACGGAGGAAGAGAGCTGCCGCTACGACCATTGGATGCTCGATGAGTTTCAGGATACCGACCGCGTGCAATGGGATGCCCTGCGCGGCCTGTTGGACGAGGTGGTGACGGAGAGCGAGCTGGCGGGCGAGACCGAGCACGCGGGGCGCAGCTTCCGCAGCTCCGCGCGCAGCCTGTTCGTGGTGGGCGACAGCAAGCAGGGGATTTACGGCTTCCGCGGCACGGACGGCACTCTGTTCTCCATGCTTCACGACCCCGATGCCCCTGCGCAGAAGCCCGGTGATGAGCTGTACCACGAGGTGTTGGTGCCCTCCTCGCTTTCGCTCAGCTACCGTTCCGCCCGCGCCGTGATGGGGGAGGACGGCTTCGTGAACACGCTCTTCCGCGGCATTGGTAAGAATGAAGCGGAGACCGACGGCGTCCCCTTGGATTCGTTCACGCACCATGACACCGTGCACCGCACGCGGGGCTATGTGCGCGTGGAACTGCTGGAAAAAACGGCGGAGGCGGACACCCTGCGCGAGCACATCATGCCGCAGGCCATCGTCCGCATCCTGAAGGAGGAACTTATTACGGATGCGTGCGACGCGCTGCGTCCCGGTCTGACGGCGGCGGTGCTCGTGCGTTCCAACACGGAGGCGAAGGCCATCGTGCAATACCTGCACCGCCACCTGCCGCACCTGCCCGTGCAGCTGGTAGGCGACAAGGAGGTGGCGGCGGCTTCGGCACTGGGCGAGGTGCTCTTCTCGCTCTTCCTGTGGCTGCAACACCCTGCGGATGCCTATCGTCAGGGTGTGCTGCGGCTCTCCCCGCTGGCGCCGCTCACCGAGCATGCTGCGGGCAGAGATGCGGCGCACACGGCTCTGCTGCGCGCGTTGGATGCGCGGGGCTACGCCGCCCTGCTTCGCGAGCGGGTGATTCCCCTTTTCCCCGACTACGCAGGCGCGCGCACCTTCGATGAATGGCTGGCGGCGGCGACGGAGTTCGACCTCGCGGGCGGCACGCTCACCGAGTGGGTGGATTTCATGAAGCAGCGTTGCTCGCGCGATGCCGCTTCCTCCCGCGCCGTGCAGGTGATGACCATGCACAAGAGCAAGGGCTTGGAGTTCGATGCCGTCATCGTGCCCTACATCGGAGAGAACGCCGTGGACGACACCTCCGACCTCGCCTTCTTCACAACGCCCGAGGCGGTGATGGTCTCCCCCGGCGGGGAGGGGCAGCGCGCCGCCTTCCCCGAGTCCGCGTGGGCTCGGCTGACGGAGGAGTGGAAGGAAAAGCAACGCCGAGAAGCCTACAACCTGATGTATGTCGCCACCACCCGCGCCAAGCAGGCCTGCTACGTGTTGCTGCGCTCGGTCGGCAAGGTGACGGTGCGCGCGACATCTCCCTCCTACGCCGAGGTGAAATCCGCCTCGGCGGCGGGTGTCATCGCCCGTGCCCTGCTGGGTGGGGATAAGTTTGAGCAAGGCTCGGTTGAATTCGATGTACTGAGCACCGACGGCGTGCTCTATGAACAGGGCAGCCGAGATTGGTATGCCGAGAGAGCGCCGAAAGCCTGCGCTGCCGTGACCGAGGCGGGCGGGCCTCTGCAGCAGCATCTCTTGCCCCCCTCTCCGCGCCGCCGCAAGGTGACCCCCTCCCACATCGGGGCGGAAGCGCCGCACCCCGTGTTGCCCGACGAAAATCGCCCCCGCGCCGCCGCGGCGGCACCGCTATACGGAATTGAGCGCAGCGCGGCGGAGTTCGGCACCGACGTGCACGAGCACTTTGAGCGCATTGAGTGGTTGGAAACGCAGCCTGAGAATCTGTTCGAGGGGGATGCCTCGCCCGAGGCCGCCGTCGTGCGCGCAGCCCTGGGGGTTCCCGCCGTCGCCGCTCTCTTCCGCCCGCAAGCGGGACAAGAAGCATACAACGAGCAGGATGTGGACGCCATTCTCACCCAAGGCGGCGAAGAGCTATGGGTCTCCGGCACCATCGACCGTCTGGTGCTCACCCGCGAACAAGGGCATGTCACGGCCGCCCGCATCATCGACTACAAGACCGACCTACGCGATGAATCCCTGCCCTATGAAGCTCAGGACACAATCCTTTGCGACCGACACCGCGCGCAAATGCAGGCCTACGCCGAGTTGGTGGGACAAGCCTTCCGCCTCCCGGCGGAAAAAATCTCCGTCACCCTCGTCTCTGTGCCGAGTGACGGCGCCGCCGCCCGCCCCGTTCCCGTGGACCTTTGAGGAAGCGCCGAACACGGCAATGAACGAAAAAAGGCGTTTTTTTTACGCGAAAGGTGCTTGAAACCGCCTGTTCTGGGTGGTAGAATACTCCCCGAGCAACGCTTGCTGCTCCCTTATTTACCACCAATATTCCTACTATGTCACTCGATTCTTTCTTCAATCCGAAGAGCATCGCCGTGGTCGGCGTGTCCGCTGACCCCACCAAACTCGGCGCCGTTGTGTTCAACAACATCATCAGCGCGGAGTATGAAGGCCACCTGTACGGCGTGAACCCCAAGCTCGACGGCCAGGAACTCTGCGGCAAGCCCTGCTACGCCAGCGTGGACAAGCTGCCCGAGGCCATGGACCTCGTCGTCATCCTCGTGCCCGCCCGCTTCACCGAGGCCACCGTTGACCAGTGCATCGCCAACGGCACCAAGAACATCTCCATCATCACCGCCGGCTTCGCCGAGGTGGGCGAGAAGGAGCTGGAGAAGCGCATCGCTCAGAAGTGCATGGACAACGGCATCAACCTGCTCGGTCCGAACTGCCTCGGCCACATCGCCACCTTCAACAAGGTGAACGCCTCCTTCGCCGACGGTTTCCCCGGCAAGGGCAACGTCGCCTTCATCTCCCAGTCCGGTGCCTACTGCTCCGCCATCATGGACTGGGCCGCCGGCAAGGGCATCGGCTTCTCCCACTTCATCTCCATCGGCAACAAGGCCGCCATGGGTGAGGACACGCTGCTCGCCGCCCTCAAGGACGACCCCGACACCTCCGCCTTCGTGTTCTATCTGGAATCCCTCAAGAACGGTAAGGAATTCCTCAAGGTGCTCAAGGAAGTTTCCGACACCAAGCCCTGCGTGATTATGGAGCCCGGCAAGTCCCAGAAGGCTCAGGCCGCCTCCCTCTCCCACACGGGTTCCCTCGCCCCGAACTACCGCGTGCTCGAAATCGCCCTGCAGGGTGCGGGTGCCATTCAGGCCTACAACGACCGCGAGCTCTTCGGTCTGCTCGAGATTCTGCAGTACTGCAACCACAATGATTTCGGCGGCCAGCTCGCCGTGCTCACCAACGCCGGCGGCGTGGGCGTGCTCACCTCCGACCTCTGCGAAGAAGCCGGTCTCGACCTTGCCCGCCCCTCCGAGGAGACCATCGGCAAGCTGCGCGCCGTGCTGACCCCCGAGGCTTCCCTCGGCAACCCCATCGACGTGGTGGGCGATGCCAAGGCCGACCGCTACGAGAGCGCCCTGCGCGTGCTCTGCGAGAGCGGTGAGTACAAGAACATTCTCGTGCTGCTCACGCCCCAGCGCGTGACAGACTGCACCGGCACCGCCGAGGCCGTGGCCAAGATTGCCCCCGAGTATCCCAACGTGAACATCTACTGCTCCTGGGTGGGTGGTGCCCGCGTGCAGGAAGGCCGCGACATCCTCGACGCCAAGCACATCCTCAACTACGAGTACCCCGCTGATGTGGTGCGTCTGCTCGGCCTGCTGAAGGCCCAGATGGCCTACCGCGGCAAGAAGCTCGCCACCGTCACCACGGGTGAGCTGCCCGCCGACCTCAAGAAGCAGGTCACGGACGCGAAGGAAGCCGGTCTCGCCTCTCTGCCTCAGGTGACGGTGAACGCCCTGATGGCCCACTACGGCATCGACTTCCCCAAGAGCGGCAACTTCACGGACAAGGCCGAGGCTCTTGCCTTCTGCAAGACCATCTTCCCGAACGCCGTGGTGCTCAAGCTCTCCGCCCCCGACGCTCTCCACAAGACGGAGATGAAGGGCATCTACCTGAACGTGAACGACGAGGCCTCCTTCGAGGAAGCTTGGAGCGGCCTCTGGGGCTCCATCGAGAAGTTCCAGCTCAAGGGCGCTTCCGTGCTCATTCAGGAAATGATTACCAAGGCCACCGAGACCATCATCGGCGTGAACAGCGACAAGAACTTCGGTCGCGTCATGGTGTTCGGCACGGGCGGTATCTACACCGAGGTCATGCGCGACACCACGATGCGCATCCTGCCCTCCGATGACTTCTCCGAAATGATTAAGGAGACCAAGGTCGGCAAGATTCTCAACGGCGTGCGCGGCGAGGCTCCCAAGGCCGTCGGTCCGCTGGCTGAGACCCTCAAGAAGGTGCAGCAGCTCGTCCTCGAGGTGCCCGAAATCACCGCTATCGACGGCAACCCCGTGCTCGTCACGGCCGACCGCGCCGTTGTGGTGGACTTCAAGATGCTCCTCAAGTAAGATGTACAAAGTACAAAGTACGATGTACAAATCATAAAATTCGGCGCCTGACGGCGCGGGATTCAAAAAAACGGTCTGACGCTTGCGTCAGACCGTTTTTCTTTACCCTGCGGCGCAGCCGCACTATCTTTCTGATTTGTACATCGTACTTTGTACTTTGTACATTTCTCAGGATTCAAGGCTTGCACGCCGCGGGCTTTCGCACTAAAATAAGCGCGTTATGAGTCGTCTGCCGATTCCGCAATACATCATGGCCCTCGCCCATGTGGCCGCCCTGCGCTCCGAGGACCCCTACCGCAAGGTGGGTGCCGCTGCGCTGGATAAGGACAACCGCATCATCGGCACCGCCTACAATGGCCTGTTCCCGGGGTTCTCCGCGCCCGAGGGCTTTTGGGCCTCCCGCGAAGAGCGACAGAAGTTCATGATGCACGCGGAAATCAACCTGTGCAGTCTCTTCAAGCGCGGCGAAGCCAAGGCCGTCGCCTGCACCACCATGCCCTGCACCTCCTGCATGCAGGCGCTCTGCGCCCACGGCGTCAAAACCATCTACTACGGCGAGGATTACCCCGCCTCCCAAGCCCCCGAAATCGCCGCCATGTACGGCGTAGAGCTGATTAAAGTGGACAATTACCCGCTTTCTCTCGAGTTTCCCCTTGTGAATGACGCGCCATGCGGCTGCTGCAATCATCATTGAGGCCTTCCTTTCTTGACCGCAGAGGTGCGTTCTGCTAAGATAGGGCGGATGAAGAAGTGTCTCGCCGCTCTGTTGCTGATGTCCCTCTGCACCCTGCTGTTGTCGGGGTGCGGCAAGGAGGAGGCGCGCCGAGACATCCGCATCGGCTGTTTTCCCAATGTTACCCATGTGCAAGCCCTTGTAGCGCGCAACATGAGCCGACACGGCGAGGGCTGGTTCGAGCGCTACCTGCCCGAAGGCACCCCCATCACATGGCTCACCTACAATGCAGGTCCCACCGCCATGGAAGCCCTCTTCGGCAAGACGGCAGACCTCACCTATGTCGGCCCCTCCCCCGCCATCAATGCCTACGCCGTCTCCGAAGGGCGAGAAGTGCGCCTGCTCGCAGGTGCCGTGAACGGCGGCGCCGCGTTGTTGGTTTCGCCGAACGCGGGCATCAGCAAGGCATCAGACTGCAAGGGGCGCTGTATCGCCACACCCCAACTCGGCAACACACAGGATGTCTCCTGCCGCGCTTGGCTGCGAGCCCACGGCCTGCGCACCACCATAGAAGGCGGAGGCGATTGCCGCGTCTCTCCCACACCCAACGCCATGCAGGCCCAGCTCATGAAACAAGGCAGCATCGACGCCGCATGGACGGTGGAACCCTGGGTCTCCACGCTGGAACGGAGCGTGGGCGCCCGCGTGCTGGCCGAAGAGCCGCAGGTTGTCACCACCGTACTGGCAGCCCGTGTGGGCTGGCTGCGACTCCACCCCGACACCGCGGCCGCCCTGCTGCGAGCCCACCGCGAACTGACCCGCTGGATTCTCGACCACCCCGCCGAAGCCCAAGCCCGCGTCACCGAGGAGCTCAGCGAGCTGACGCGCACTACCGTTCCCCCTGACACCGTAGCTGCGGCATGGAAGCGCCTGACGCTCACCGATGCGCTCGACCGCCCGCAACTGGAACAGTTTGTGAAGGACGCGCAAGAGGCGGGCCTCCTCGACCGTGTGCCACCCTTAAAAAATCTTTTCTATACCCCCGAGGAACTCTGACATCGCCCCATGCAGACCACCATCCATCACGAAATCAACGCCTTTCCCGCAGCCAAGCTGAGTATCGAAAACGTCTCTAAGGACTTCGATACCCGCACGGGCGTCGTGCGCGCGCTCGACAACGTATCGCTCACCATCAACGAGGGAGAGTTCGTCTGCTTTGTCGGCCCCAGCGGCTGCGGCAAATCCACCCTGCTCAACATCATTGCAGGTTTGGACACGCCGGACCGCGGCATGGCGCTCATCGACGGCGCGCCCATCGCCGGGCCGGGGCGAGACCGCATGGTGATGTTCCAGGAGCATGCACTCTTCCCTTGGCTGGATGTCATCGGCAACGTCATGTTCGGGCTGAGGCAAAAACCCAATCTCACGGACAAGGAACGCTTGGAAGTGGCCAAATACTACCTCTGGCTCGTGAAGATGGACAACTTTGCCCACGCCAACATCCACGAGCTCTCGGGCGGCATGCGCCAACGCGTCGCCCTCGCCCGCTCCCTGGCTCCCAACCCCAAGATTCTGCTGATGGATGAGCCCTTCTCCGCGCTGGATGCCATGACGCGCGAGCAACTCTACGGCGATATCCAAGACATCTGGCAGAAGCGCCGCAAGACCATCATCTTCGTCACCCACAACGTGCGCGAAGCCGTCTGTCTCGGCAGCCGTGTCATCCTCTTCTCCCCGCACCCCGGCCGCATCCGCGAGCAATTTGACATCGACCTTCCCCGCCCGCGCAACATCAATAACCACGACCTCGCCGACCTCTCGCAAAGCATCACCTCTGCGCTGAAAGGCTATGTTGCCGCGGAATCCGATTGACCCCGACGCCATGAAACGCACCCTCTATTCCATCCTCTTCTTCCTCGCGCTGCTCATCCTCTGGGCAGCCGCGACAGGCACCTTCGGCGGCGAGGCGCTCTGGTCGCCCTTCGTGCTGCCGCCGCCCGGTACCGTCGCGCGCTACCTGTGGGATAACACCCTCGACGGGCGCATCCCGCTCTCCATGCTCATCACCCTGCGCCGCCTGCTCATCGGCTACGCCATCGGGCTGCTTTGCGGCGTGCCGCTGGGCATGTTAGCCGCGCGCTTCCGCTTCCTGCACGACACGCTGGGGCTGATGGCGCTGGGTCTGCAAGCCCTGCCGAGCGTCTGCTGGGTACCGCTCGCCTGCATCTGGTTCGGACAAACAGAGGCCGCCCTACTCTTCGTCGTCATCATGGGCACGCTCTGGAGCGTGCTGCTCTCCACCGAAAACGGCATGAAAAATGTGCCGCCCATCTACGCACGCGCCGCGCGCACCATGGGTTGCAGTCCGCTCAAAACCCTGCTATTTGTCACCCTGCCCGCCAGCGCGCCCTTCGTGCTCAGCGGCATGAAACAGGGCTGGGCCTTCGCCTGGCGATCCCTTATGGCAGCGGAGATTTACGTATCCGTCGTCTCGGGCTTCGGCATCGGCCAGCACCTGCACTACGGGCGAGAGCTGCAACGCATGTACCAAGTTATCGGCATCATGTTCATCATCATTGCCATCGGCCTGCTGGCAGACAAGATTATCTTCTCCCCCGCGGAATCCTGGCTGCGCCACCGCTGGGGAACGGACAGAGACTGAAGATTTGTGATTTTTGATTTAAGATTTGTGATATGATGGCACAGAATGAGTGGCTTCATGAGCTGAAAGAGCTGTTGGGTGAGGCGGTGTATACCGATGAGGAAACACTCGCGGCGCACGCGGGCGACAAGTGGCACGCCGTCGCCATGCCCGAGGCCGTCGTCATGCCGAGCAGCACGGAGGAAGTCTCCGCCCTCATGCGTTTCGCCACCGCCCGGGCCATCCCCGTCACTGCGCGCGGCGCAGGCGTCGGCTATGTGGGCGGATGCGTTCCCGTGCACGGCGGCATCGTGCTCTCCACAGCGCGGATGAACCGCATTCTCGAAATCACCCCGGCCGACGGCGTGGCCGTCGTAGAACCGGGCGTGCTCACCGCAGACTTGCAGGACGCCTGCGCCGCCCAGGGCTGGTTCTACCCGCCCGATCCCGCCAGCCGCAAGGAATCCAGCATCGGCGGCAACATCGCCACCAACGCAGGAGGCCCCCGTTGCCTCAAATACGGCGTCACCCGCGCCTACGTACTCGGGTTGGAAGTCGTCCTGGCAGACGGACGCATACTCCGTTGCGGCGGGCGTACACACAAAAACAAACAAGGCTTCGATTTGGTCGGCCTCTTCTGCGGCAGCGAAGGCATGCTCGGCATCGTAACACAAGCCACGCTACGCCTCATCCCCGCACCGCCCGCGCGTGCGGCCCTGCGCGCCACCTTCCCGCAATTCTCCCTTTGTGCCGCGGCTGTGCAAAATGTATTGCAAAGCGGCCACCTGCCCTGCGCGCTGGAAATCACAGACGCCTACACCCTCGCCGCAGCCCGCGCCTACCTCGGCCCCACCGCCCTGCCTGCGGATGCCAAGGGACACATCATCATCGAGCTGGACGGCCAACCCGATGCCGTCCGCACCGAGCAACAGGCCATCGCCGACATCCTGCGCGCCACAGGCGCCACGGAAATCATCACCGCCGAGAGCGAGGCGGACGTAGAGGCTATCTGGCAGCTGCGCCGCGAGTTCTCCTACAGTCTGAAAGCCACGGGGCTCACCAAGCTCAACGAGGACATCGTCATCCCCCGCTCAGCGCTGGTGGGGCTGGTGGAATTCTGCGAAGGCATGCAGCGGGAGACCGGCATCCCCGTGGCCTGTTTCGGCCACAGCGGGGACGGCAACATCCACACCAACATTATGGTGCTCAAAGATGCCGAAGGGCGCGACATCCGCGAACCCGCGGACGCCCTTGTGCGTCGCCTCTTTGACTGGGTCCTCGCTCACGGCGGCAGCATCACCGGCGAGCACGGCATCGGGCTGGCCAAAGCCCCGTGGTTCGCCCAAGCCGTCGGCGATACCGCCCTCGATCTGCACCGCACCCTCAAAGCCGCCCTCGACCCGCAAGGCCTCCTCAACCCCGGTAAAATGGGGCTGTAAAACAGCACAAAAAAAACGCTCGGCGCCTCTCGCACCGAGCGTTTTTGATATCAGAAAATCAGCGCAGGGCTTACTTCTTCTTAGCAGACTTCTTCGCAGGAGCCTTCTTAGCAGCAGGCTTCTTAGCGGTCGTCTTGGCCTTCTTGGGCGCAGCCTTGGACGCCAGCGTACGGGGCTTGCGGTCCCAAGACCAGTCCCAGCGATTCAGGTTCGTGAAGAGCAGCGCAAGGAGGTCTTCGGAAGCCTGAATATCCACCTTGTGAGCCATCTCGATGTGCTGGTGCACATTGCGCACGGGGATGGAAAGCGCACCGCAGACAGAGCCGCCCGCCGTGAACTTCTGCAGAGCACCGGCATCCGTACCGCCTGCAGCAAGAAGCTCGAGCTGGTAGGGAATCTTCGCCTCATCAGCCACAGCACGCATGAAGTCCACCATGCGGCGGTCGGTGATAAGCGTGCCGTCGTACACCTTAATAGCCGTACCCTTACCAAGCACCGTGCACTTATCATGCGCACCGCTGCCGGGAGTATCGAAAGCAATCGTGACATCCAGAGCAAAAGCAAAGGTAGGATTGATAGCCAGCGTAGCAGCATGAGCACCGCGCAGACCGACCTCCTCCTGCACCGTAAAGACAGCATACAGGTCATAATCAGGGCGCTCACCCGCAGCGATGATAGCCTTGCAGGCCTGAACCAGCATATAGCAGCCGCCGCGGTTGTCAATGCTCTTCACATTGAGGCAATCGCCCATCTCCACCAAATCGCTGACGCGCGTGATAGGATCACCGATAGTAACATACTTCTCCACCTCATCCTTGGTCATGCCGAGGTCCACCACATAATCCGTCACAGCAGGCATCTTAGTGCGCTCATCGGGAGTCATCACGTGAACAGGCTTCACGCCCAAGCAACCGGGCAAATCCTTCTTACCATGCACCATCACACGCTGAGCGGTGAGAGTCTTAGCATCAAAACCGCCGAGAGGCAGGATACGGATAAAACCGTTATCATCGATATGGCGCACAATGAAACCGATTTCATCCATGTGAGCAGCGCACATAATGCTCTTCGCCGAGCTCTTGCCCTTAATCAGAGCCACCACATTGCCGATATTATCCACCTTAATCTCATCCGCCAGCGGAGTCATCTCCTTGATGATCAGCTCACGAACACCATACTCGAAACCGGGAGCACCGATTGCCTCGCAGAGGTCTTTGAACAACTTAACGTCCATAACGCCCCTACTCTACACCCAAGAGCGTCGGTACGCAAGCGCAAATCGGCCTTCCAAAAGGGAAATTCAACCGGAGACAGATGGGAGATAAAAAATTGAAGATAACGCCTCCCATCCTTACCCCCACCCAACCAAAAGTACTTTACCGGCACCTTCCGCCATGCACCCAGCCACGCCCTTCCACTCGGGTTACTAGTAACCTCCACCATGCGCCCGCACGCCTCGCCATTTGGGTTGCTAGTAACCGCACAGCGCCCTACTGCTCTCGGGGTTACCAGCAACCCGTGCAAGAGCATGCAGGGCGCTATCAAATGAGCGGCGGCACCACGAGACAACAATCCCCGTCTGACGGCACGTCAGGCGGGGTTCCTCATGCTGCGCCGGCAGGCGCACGAATTTTCCAAATCACAAATCAAATATTTCATATCACATATCAAAAATGGAAAAGGCCGCACAGCGTCAGCTGTGCGGCCTTTATGGGCTCCGGCGGCTATCTACTCTCGCGGGACCTATCGTCCGACAAGACGCCCGACGGCGCCCGAAGGGCCGAGCGAAGCGAGGTAAGGGCGGCTGGACAATGCCGATAGGCATTGCCCCTGCGATAGCAGGGGCGAGCAGCCGTGGGGCGGCTGCGAGTCAACCTGAGAAGATGGGAGGAGGGCGATAGGGCCCTCGTTGGCGGTGAGCAAGGGTGTTGCGTGTGCACAAAGGAAAAGCCCGCTGAAGTTTCCTTCAGCGGGCTTTATGAACTCCGGCGGCTATCTACTCTCGCGGGACCTATCGTCCGACTACCATCGACGTGCT
>JAKSOV010000021.1 GCA_024405415.1 Akkermansia sp. | reverse complement strand
AATAGTACCTAGTACATAGTACCTAGTAAATCCCGACAAATTCTCATTTGTCGCTCCGTACTCCCCTGTTGCCGTTTTTTGTTTCTCTCATGCGCGCTTCCTGATTGACAGGGAGTGTGCGTTTTTTTATGCTGTAGGCACGATGAAACCCCCGTTCCTCACCCTCGCTCTGTCGGCGGCGCTTTTTTGCGGCGCTCTGCCTGTCGCCTATGCTGATGCCGCTCCTAAATCTTCCGTGACGAAGGCGGAGAAGGGTAAGAAAGCGAAGAAGAACAAGAAGGCTCAGAAGCCCGGCAAGGTGGTCGGGGCCGTGGGGCAGTACATGAGCGAACTGAAGGAGGACCATATCTGGTTCGGCGACAAGCCGGCGACGGATGCGGAATTTTACATTTACCTGATTTCCGCCTCTTGGTGCGGGCCCTGCAATGCGGAGATGCCGCACGTGGTGGAGGCATACAAAAAGATGAGAGAGGCGGGGAAGGTGGAGCTGGTGCTTATCAGCGCGGACAGCACGGCTGAAGCCGCCAAAGGTTTTGCTGAGAAATACGGTGCGGAGTTCACCGTCATCAATGCCCGCGGTGAGGGCAGCACGCCGCCTCCCGGTTTTGTGAAACCCGAGGGTATCCCGCATGCCACGATTGTGGACAATGAGGGCAACATCATTAAGGATGGTCACGGCGCCATTGTGCAGAATTGGGAGGCCCTGACCGTCAATAACCCCGATTACGCCTCCAAGAGCAAGGCGGCCTCCACAAAGCGCAAAGCCGCCGCCGAGAAGAAGAAGGCCAAAAAGAAGTAAGCAAACGCGCCGCCTGCGCTCTTCTCCGCTCGTTCAGAAGGCCTGCGAAGATGTCGTGGAAAGAATGAGCGTTTTTTTCTCCGTTTGACAGAAATTCAGGTGGACAAACAGGCTCGAAAACGCTACCATAGGAGCAGTTCTTTTCAGGGCGTTTCCGCATGCGCCCCGATGCCGCTATCTTCTCGATAACCCCTTTCTTAAACCAGTTATGTTCAAAGGATATTCCCCTCAGAAGCCCGAAACGACGCCCTCTCCCTTCGCTGATGCCGATGTGCCGAGCGATTGGGCTGCTCCTTCCGCCGCTGTTCCTCAGCCCGAGATGCCCGCTGCCGGCGGTGCTTTCTTCGGCACGGAGGACGTCTCCTCCTCTCCCTTCGATGCCGCTGCCGTGGCTGCTGCTCCTGCGGTGACCCGCAACGTGCTCAACAGCGATGTGTCCATTGTCGGTGTGCTGCGTTTCACGGACGACCTGCTGGTCGACGGCTCCGTGGAAGGTGAAATCGAGTCCGACGGCGTGTTGACCGTGGGTGCGAACGCCAGCATTCAGGCCGGAGAGAAGAAGAAGGTGGCCATCCGCACCAAGAGCGCTATCATTCACGGCAAGGTGATGGGCGATATCGTGGTGACCGACCGCGTGGAACTTTCCTCTACGGCTGAACTGGTGGGCGATGTGACCGCTGCAACGATTGCTATCCAGGAAGGTGCCGTGTTCGTGGGCCATTGCTCCGTGGGCGCTCCTGTGTCTGCCGCCCCCGCCCCCAAGAAGCCCGCCGCCAAGGCTGCCAAGTCCGCCGCCGTGGACAGCGACCTCCTTCTGGGTTAAGCCCCTGTGACTGCCCCTGATTATGGCAGATTTCCGGACATCGCCTCTCGTGGTGGCTACCGTCTCCGGGATTCTGCCCGCAGATGAGCGCGACCGTCGTGTCGCGCTCTCTTCGTTTGCGGCGTCGGCCGAGCGGCCCGCCGTGCCGATGCGCGAGGTCGTGTGTTATGAGTGCGGTAAGCGTACCTCCGTGCCCGCGGCTGCGCTGTCGGCCAATTGCACGCATTGCCACACGCACCTCAATATGGTGGATGTGGAGATGAAACCCGGCTCCCGTCGCCTCACCGTCCGCACGGTCGGCAAGGTGACGGTTCAGCCCGATACTGTGCTTTCTCATCTTTCGATTGTCTGCTCCGACATGCGTATCAACGGGCAGGTGTCGGGCTCGTTCCGCTGTTTCGGCACGCTTACTTTTGCCCATTCCATGCGAGTGGAAGGCGCGGTGAAAGCTGCCCACCTCATCGTTGAGAAGGGGTGTGAGGTCGTGTTGGCGGAGGGGGCCGAAGTGAAGAGTGCTTTTATTGCCGGCCGGCTTTCGGGCGTGCTGGATGCCCGCGGCCCTGTGACCGTGGCCCGCGGCGGTGAGCTGTTGGGTACCTGTCGTTCCCCGCAGCTGGAGGTGCAGCCCGGCGGTCGTTACAGCGGGCCTCCCGCTGCCTGAGTTTCGGCCCGCATGTACCATGGATATCCGCATCACAGGTGCCTCGCAAAACACCCTGCAACACCTCGATGTGGTGCTGCCCGGCGGGAAAATCATCGCGCTGATGGGGCCCAGCGGCAGCGGCAAGAGCACGCTGGCCTATGATACCCTCTTCGCGGAATCCCGCCGCCGCTTTCTGGACTGCCTTTCCCCCGGTGCGCGTCGTTTGCTCGCCCGCCCCGAAAAACCGCAGGTGGAGGCCATCGACGGCTTGCCGCCCGCTCTTTGTCTGGAGCAGCACCTGCCCGCAGGGCAATCCCGCACGGTGCTGGGCTCGCTGACGGAAGCACTGGACTATCTTCGCATTTTCTACGCCGCCATCGGCGTGCCGCACGACCCGCAGACGGGCGAACGCCTGACGCGCCTCTCGCCGGAGGAAATCGTGGGGCTCATCCTGCAACAGCCCGCCGACACGCGCCTGACGCTGCTCGCCCCGCTGCCGCCCGCCTTTGCGGAGGATGCGGCGGCGAACATCCTCGCGCTGCGGAAACAGGGCTACCTGCGCGTGCGCGTGGACGGCGTGCTGCTCGACCTCGATGAGCTGGAGCAGAACCCGCCGCAAGCGGGGCAGGTCTGCGAGCTGGTGGTGGACCGACTCGTGCTGCGCGAGGGCGTGGAATCCCGCTTGGCGGACTCCGTGCAGACGGCGTTGCGCCTGTGCCCCGATGAGCTGCGAGCCTTGGCGCAGGAACGCGGCGGCGGCCCGCAGTTGCTCTGCTACCACACCCGCTACCGCAACGAAGCGACGGGATTTACGCTGCCCGACCTCAGCCCCGGTCTCTTCTCCCACTTTTCCCCGCGCGGGGCGTGCCCCAAGTGCGAGGGCACGGGCATGACGGAGAACCGCAAGGGTGAGCTCGTGATGTGCCCCGCTTGCAGGGGCATGCGCCTGAACCCCACCGCGCTGGCCGTGACGCTGGATTTCGGCGGCGAGGAGGTGAACCTCGGCGCGTTCTGTGAGCGTTCCGTGGAGGAGAACCGCCGCATGTTGGAAACGCTCGTCATCCCGCCCGCCTTCGCCGCGCCGCTGGCTACCGCCCGCGCGGAGCTTCTGCGCCGTCTGGACTGCATGCTGGAGCTGGGACTGGGCTATCTGACGCTCTCCCGCGCCGCCAACACGCTTTCGGGCGGTGAGTTGCAGCGCGCTCGTCTCGCGGGGCAAATCGGCGGCGGGCTTTCGGGCGTGCTCTATATTCTGGATGAGCCCACCATCGGCCTGCATCCCGCCGAGACGGAACGCCTTATCGCCGCCCTGAAACGCCTGCGCGACAAGGGCAACACCGTGCTTGTGGTGGAGCACGACCCGCAGCTGCTCGCCGCCGCCGACTGGCTGGTGGAGATGGGCCCCGGCAGCGGCCCGCAGGGCGGGCGCATCCTCGCCGAGGGAACGTATCAGGATTTCCTGAACAATGCGGATTCACCCACGGGACAATGGCTCTCGGGTGCGCGTCAGGCGGCCGAGAGCGAGCACAAGGACTGGCTCGCCGCACCCAAGGCGGAGATGCGCCGCGCTTCCGCCCGCAATCTGAAAAAGGTGGATTTTACCCTGCCGCTGGGCTGTTTCACCTGTCTTTCGGGGCCGAGCGGCAGCGGCAAGAGCACGCTGGTGCATGAATGTCTGCTGCCCGCCTTGGCGGAGGGCAAACTGATGGGCGCGGAAAGCCTGGCGCGCGCCGTCGTTGTCGACCAGAGCCCGCTCGGCTCCTCCCCGCGCTCCACGCCCGCCACGGCGACGGGGCTGCTGGATGTCCTGCGCCCGCTTTATGCCGCGCTGCCGCTCTCCCGCCAGCGCGGTTACACGCCCGCCCGCTTCTCGCTGACCGCGCGCGGCGGACGCTGCGAACGCTGCGGCGGCACGGGGCTGTTGCAGGTGGATATGAACTTCCTCGCCGACCTCTGCACGCCCTGCGATGCCTGCCACGGCTCCCGCTACAACCGCGAGACGCTGGAGGTGACATGGCGCGGCAAGTCCATTGCTCAGGCGCTCGCGCAGACGGTGGATGAGGCCGTCGAGTTTTTCGCCGCCGTGCCGCAGGCCGCCGCCATTCTGCGCGCGATGCAGGATTTGGGGCTCGGCTACCTGCCGCTTGACCGCTCGGTCACGACCCTCTCAGGCGGCGAATCCCAGCGCGTGAAGCTCGCCACCTATCTGGCGAAGGCCGCGCCCGCCCGCAACCGCCGAGCTGCTATGGCGGAAAACAAAAAACTGCTCTTCGTGTTGGATGAACCCTCCACGGGGCTGCACTTTGCGGAAATCGACCGCCTGTTGCGCGCGCTCTTCCGTCTGCGCGCCGCGGGGCACACCATCCTTTGCATCGAGCACAACGCGCTCATCCTCTCCCGTGCGGACTACCTCGTGGAAATGGGGCCCGGCAGCGGGGACGCGGGCGGGCGTATCGTCTCTGCCGGTGTGCCTCAGGATGCCGAGTGATTTTAAGCCCCTCATGAGACTCCGAAGCGGCAGCATCAATGCCTCATTCGGTATATAGTCATGATGAGGGCACCCATGATGATGCCGCCGAGGTGGCCGGCCTCACCGCCGGCGTTGGAGAGGTTGAAAAGGATAGTCGCCGCGGCAATGCCGATGACACCGAGGGTGAAGGTGCGCAGTTTGAGCGTGACGGGCGGGAAGAGCAGGGAAATGCGCACATCAGGGTAGAGGAAGGCTGTGGCGACCATCACGCCGTAGATGGAGGCAGAGGCGCCGATGAGCGGCATCATTTGCCACGGTGCGACGATGCCTTCATAGCCCGCGTGCTCCGCCAGCATTTGGCAGAGTCCTTGTGCGCCGTCGGGCAGGGTGGTGTACCAGTCCATGCCCGCCAGCAGGGAGGAGCAGAGCGCCCCGGCCACGCCGCAGGTGAGGTAGAAGAGCAGGAATCGGCGCGCGCCGAACACCTGCTCCACCGCAGGGCCGAAGAAGTACAGCGCCCACATGTTGAAAATCAGGTGCCCCATGTTGGCGTGTACGAATTGGTAGGTGACGAGACGCCACAGCTGCCCCTTGAGAAAGCAGGTGAACCATGAGTACGCAAAGAGCGGCTCGAACACGGAGCATCGCGGAGCCTGCGGGTAGGGAATGCCCAAAAAGGCCTCTCGCTGTACCATCAGCCCGACGACGAAAATCGTCACGCAGATGATGATGAGCGCGTTGGTGACGGAAAGGTCTCGGCGGAACATGGCGGCGTGTTATTTGTTGTTCAGGCGCTTTTCAATCTCCTGAATCTCTGCGTAGGTGAGGATGTGCTCGACCATGCAGCCTACCTCTTCCGCTCTCTCGGGGGAGAGCCCGGCCGCTTCAATCATGAAGCGGTGCAGCACGTTGTGCGCGTTGATGACGTGGTTGGCGTATTCCCGCCCCTTGTCCGTGAGCTGGATAGGCGCGTAGGGGCGATAGGTGATGAGCCCCTCTTCCGCAAGTTGGTGCATGGCTGCGGTTACGCTGGGCTTCTTCACGTTGAGCAGCTGGGCGACCTCGCTCACCAGAGCCACTCCCTGCTCGTTGCGGGCGCAGAGCTGGCCGATGGCCTCGAGGTAGTCCTCTGCGCTGCGGCTGAGTCGTTCGGGGAAAGACATAACTTACGCGTTTTTCTTGCGGAGCGTGGCGACACACTCCAGATGCTTGGTCTGCGGGAAGAGGTCGAAGGGCTGCACGGCCACCACCTCGTAGCCCGCCTTGTCGAACTCCGCGAGGTCGCGAATCTGCGTGGCGGGGTTGCAGGAGACATACACCACGCGCTTGGGCCCGAAGGCGAAGAGCTGGTTGAGGAAGGCCATATCGCAGCCCTTGCGGGGCGGGTCGATGACCACGGCGCTCTCCTCCGCGGGGAAGTCCACCTGCTCAAAGATGGCCTCGGCGGAGGCGGCGAGGAAGCTTGCGTGTTCAATGCCGTTGCTGCGGGCGTTGGCGCGCGCCCAGTCGGCGGAGGTCTCGCTCACCTCCACGCCGAGTACTTTTTCGAAATGCGGGGCCAGCGTGAGGGCGAAGAGCCCGCTGCCGCAGTAGGCATCCACAAGGTAGCGCGCGCCGTCCGCACAGGCTTGCTGCGCCACATAGCCCGTGAAGGCGGGCAGGATGTAGGGATTGTTCTGGAAGAAGTCGCCCGCGAGGAAGTTGAAGGTCAGCTCGCCCACCGTCTCGGTGCAGACGGCGTTGTTGTTGGTGATGACGCTGCCCTCGCTCACGCGCATGAGGAGGGTGGCCCCACGCTTGTACTGGCTCGCAGCCTGGTGTACGGCCTTGCGGAGCAGGGGCAGGGCGGCGTTAATCGGCTCCATGGCGATGGGGCACTGCTTGATGTCGCACACCTCGGTGCGGGAGCCGTTGCGCAGGAAGCCGATGTTGCCCATCTTGGCGTCCTTGGGCTTGTGGAAATGAGGGGTGATTTTGCTGCGGTAGCCGTAGGTGACGGGGGAGGCGATGGCGGGGTTGACGGGCAGCTCCAGCCCCGCCTGTAGGCGCAGGAGGTCCGCCACCTGCTGTGTTTTCCACTCCAGCTGGGCGGCGTAGTCGAGGTGCTGGTATTGGCAGCCGCCGCAGTAGCCGAAGACGGGGCATTGCGGCTCCGTGCGGGCAGGGGATTTTTCGAGCACCTCCACCAGGTCTGCCATGGAGTGGTTTTTGTCGTTGCGGTAGATGCGGGCGCGCACCTTCTCCCCGGGCAGGGTGAAGGGCACGAAAACGACCCAACCGTCGATGCGGCCTACGCCGTCACCGCTGTTGGAAAGGGCATCAATCGTCAGCTCCACCTCCTGATGGTAGGCAAAGGGGACGGGGACGAATTTCTTGGGAGGGGTATCGTTGCTCATTCCTGAGTCTCGGGGGTGATTTTACCGTTGATATCCATGGGCAGGTTGCCGCCGCGCAGGACGGGGGAGCGCAGGCCGTGCAGCTCGGCGGAGTTGGGGGCAGGCATATCATTGCCCTCGCTGCTGCTCACGGCCTCCTCGGGCGGGGCAAAGCGGCGGAGACGCAAGCCGCCCGTGCTGATATCGGTGGGCGCGGCGGCGTCATCCGCAGCCGCAGCAGGGGTGTTGAGAAGCGCCTCTTCTTCCTGTCGCAGGATCTCCTGCTCCTCCAGCACCTCGCGGGCTGCCGCACGCTGGGCGGGCGTCGGTGTGACCTTGGTCTTCTGTTTGACGGGGGCCGGCGCCACCTCCGGCTCCGGTGCCTTCTTAGAGGAACAGGCACAGAGAGTCAGCGCTGCGACGGTCAGCGTCAATGCCATGGTGAGGGTGTGCTTCTTCATGCGCGCGTATTGTAGCATCTCCTTGCCGTCGTATCAAGGCGAAAGGTGTATGACAAAATGCTTCGGCTTTCTTAAATAGTGAGAAATCAGCACTTGAGGGGTGCCGCGCACGCTTTTTTCGTTAAAAATGCGCCCATCTGCACAAATTGCCTTGACTTTTGAGCGGAAGCTCGTATACTTGCCCCACCAAAACGAAAAACCAAAACTTTCATTTAACACTATGGCTCACACCCAGTCCGCTAAGAAGCGCATCCGCCAGACCATCGCCCGTACCGCTGTCAACCGCGCCACCATGTCCCGCGTTCGCACGCTTCGCAAGAAGTTTGCCGCCGCTGTGACCGAAGGCAACAAGGAGGCCGCTTCCGCCGCCTACAACACCTTCGCTTCCGCGATCGACAAGGCTGCTAAGAAGGGTACGGTGCCCGCCAACCGCGCGGCCAACTACAAGAGCAAGGCTGCCAAGGCCCTGGCCACCCTCGCCTGAGTTCCCTTTCAGGTTTTCCGTTTTTGAGAAAGACGGGGTGTCGGTGCAGAACCGATACCCCGCTCTTTTGTTCACGGAAAGCTGCATCGCCCGCTACCTCTCCATCTCTGTTATCGCCATGCGCCCCGATCGCAAAGAAATCGCCACCACCGTGGCTCAGGACCCCGCCTCCTACAAGCTCTGCCTTGTCTGCGGCGCGATTGTGGACAAGAACGCCGACTCCTGCCCGGACTGCATGGCCTACCGATTTGATGAGGACCCTGAGCACGTCATGAACCGTGCCATCGACCTCGGCTCCCGCCCCTGGCAGGCGGTGACGCATCTCGACAAGTTGGACTGAGGGCGAGTCGCCTCAGCAGCTTTGCGCTTTGACCATTTCCCGTGCGCGTTGTTCAACGGCGTCGGGCATCCACCCCTCGGGCAGGGGAGCACCGTGTGTTAAGGCGCGGCGAATCTCCGTGGCGGCGGCGGGGTGGTGACCTGCGATGAATGTGCTGCGCACGCCCTTGCGCGGTTGCGGCGCTTCCCCGCGGTGGTAGACGATGAAGTGCAGCCGTTCGCGCAGGTAGTCGTAGCGCGCCCAGCGGTGCAGCTCCTGCCATTGGTCCGTGCCGAGCAGCCAGCAGAGCTGCGCCTCGGGGTATGTTTTGTGAAAATGCTCCGCCAAGCGCCAGCTCCAGCTCGGCGGGGGTAGCTGCAGATCCAGCTCGCTCACCTCCGCCCACGGAGCATGGGCCGTAGCCAAGCGCAGCAGCTCTGTGCGCTGAGCGTCTGAAAATAAGTGCGCCTTGCCCTGCTTGAAGGGAGACTCCGCCGCAGGGAGAAAAATCACGCGGTCCAGCCCGCAGGCCTGCACCGCAGCCTCTGCAATCGTGAGGTGCCCGCTGTGCACGGGGTCAAACGAGCCGCCGAAAAGACAAATCTTCATCACCGAGAGTCGCGGTTGAATGCCTTGCACCCTTCGGACTTCGCCCTTGACCTCACAGACCCTCCGTGTCCTTGTAGGGCAGGAAACCGCCGATGGGTAGTTTCACCATCTTTTGCTCGGGCGTGAGCTTGCGGTAGTGATTGATGAAATCGGACAGGTTGCCGTAGTTGCCGGGCTTCTTGGGAATGCCTTGCTGTCCGCAGTTTACCAGCACATTGAAGTGCAGCTCCGCATGCAGGTGCGCGGGGAACATGCCGTTGTTCGTGCCGATGGTGCCCACCTGCTGACCGCGGCCCACCAGCTGGCCGAGCTTCACATCAATGCGGTCGAGATGCGCGTAGAGCGTCTGGCAGCAGAGCACCTTGCCCGTTTTCGGCTCGCGGAAAGCGTGGCGCACGATGACCACCTTGCCCCAACGGCCGCGGGCATCCGCCGCGTAGGTCACCAGACCGATGCCGACCGAATACACGGGGTCGCCGAGGTCGGAGTTGCCGCCTCCGTTGCCGTTCCAGTCCTCGCCGAGGTGGCGGGGCGTGGCCAGGCGCAGACCGCGGGACTTGTAGTAGCCGTCACCGTTCGGACGGCCCACGGGGAAATCAAAACCATCCGCCAGCGGCACAAAAGCCCATTTGCCGTCATCCGTCTTGCGCGCCATTACCGTGGCGGCATCGGCGGCAGTGAGGACCGTCCCGAGCAGAACGGCGGCAAGCATCAGATAGCGGAAAAGGCGCGTCATGTGGCGATTGTATCACAGAACCGGCCCGATATCAAGCACAAGGATGATAGGTGATTTGAGATGTTTGATTTGGGAAGTAAGTGCGGCTACCGCCGCAAGAATGGGAAAACCTGCCTGACGCGAGCGTGAGACAGGTTTCCTTATTTCGCGCCGGAAGGCGCGTCAATTTCCTAAATCACAAATCAAAAATCACATATTTCTTATCACAAATCCCATCTCACTCCTTTTCCATCGCGGCCTTCAGCAGCGTGAACAGCTCCGTGTTCTCGTGGAAGCCCGTGAATACCGCTGCGCCTGCGCCCGCCGCGTAGACCGGCACGGCAATGCCGTTGTGGTTGCCCGTAGAGAAGGCGCCCTTCACGGAGCCTTCCTTCATATCGCCGCTCAGCAGCGAGAGGCCGCCCGTCTGGTGGTCCGCCGTCACCACCAGCAGCGTGTCGGGGTGCGACTTCATCCACTCCATCACCACGCCCACCGCCTTGTCGAAATCCAGCATCTCGCAGGCCACCTCGCGCAGGTCGTTTGCGTGACCCGCCGTGTCAATCTGAGAGCCCTCCACCATCAGGAAAAAGCCTTTTTTGTTCTTCTCGGAGAGCACTTCGAGCGCGCGCTTCGTGTCCTGCACCAGTACGTCGCCGCGCTTGCTCGCAGGCGGCATGTGTTTCGGTGCCGTCAGCTCAATATCCATGCCCGCCGCGCGCATGGCGGCCAGCTGTTCCTCCGTAAAATGGCTCATGCCGCCGCCTCGCACAAAGCGCGCCCCGCTGCCGGGCAGGGCGGCCGCAATGTCTGCCGCCTGTTCGCGGTGGGGCACATGGGCGTAGAAAGCCGCGGGCGTGGCATCCGTAATATCCTTCGTCACCACCAGGCCGCCCGCCATGCCGCGCTGCACCGCCAGCGCCAGCAGGGACTCGCGGTTCTCCCCCTCGGGTGTCTGCCCCAACTGGCCGTTGATGGCCTTTGTGCCGCAGGCAAAAGCCGTGCCGCCCGCGGCGGAATCCGTCACCATGTGCGAGGCCGAGGGGGTGCGCGAGAAGCCCGTTACGGGCAGCTGCTCAATGCTCAGCGGCCCCTTGTTTGTGATGCGGCCGAGGCAAAGCTGCTCCAGCCCCATACCGTCGCCGATCATCAGGATAATATTTTTCGGCTGCGCTTCCGCCGGTGTTACAGGGGCGGCCACGGCGGTGTGCCCCTCCAGTCCGCTCACCTCCTGCACGGCAGGGTTGGCGGCAAACAGCGGACACAGAGCGAGCGACAGAGCAAAGGAAAGGAGGCTGAGTTTCATGTCCTGTTATTTTTGCATAGCCTCTCCCGTGAGTCAAGATAATTGCCGTGCCCCGTCCACGCGTGCGGCGAGGCTTTTTTGAACTCGCTTTGTCGGGCAGGGTGTGTTACCCTCTCTACCATGAACGACAGCACCCGCAAGACAGCGACGAAAGGATGGAGATTAGGGGTGAAGCTTGCGGCTTTGGTGGCTTTGGCGGGCGGAGCTTCCGCCGCGGAGCTCGGGCGCACCTGTTTTGATGACGGCTGGCATTTCAAGTATTTCGGCGCGGTCAACCCCGCCGAACAGGCGGCGGAGGTGCGTTTTGCCCCCGCGCAGCCGGACTATGAGGAGGCTGCCGCCCCGGCTGCCAAGGCTCCCGATGGGGTGGATACGTCCCGCACGCCGCTGTGGCGCGCGGGCTTCCGCGCCGTGCAGCTGCCGCATGATTGGGCTATCGAGAGCCCCACGCTCCCCGCGGAGCCGAATGAGACGGGCAAGCTGCCGTGGAACGGCTTTGCGTGGTACCGCAAGAGCTTTGAGGTGCCCGCGGATTTCTCCGCCGAGGCGCAGCGCTGGTACCTGGATTTTGACGGCGTGATGTCGCACCCCAAGGTGTTCGTGAACGGCAAGCTCGCGGGCGAGTGGGCCTATGGCTACAGTTCCTTCCGCGTGGATATGACGCCCTATCTCGAGGCGGGCCGGGAGAATCTCGTGGCGGTGGAGGTGAGCAACCTGCCCCTTTCTACCCGCTGGTACCCCGGCGCGGGTATTTACCGCCATGTGTGGCTGGTGAAGAAGCAGCCCGTGCATGTGGCGCAGTGGGGTGTGCATGTGACAACACCCGAGGTGAGCGCGGAGTCTGCCACGGTGTGCGTGGAGACGACCGTGGAGAACACGGGGGCGGAGGAACGGACGGTGCAGGTCTGCCAACAGCTGGGGGAGACGACGGCGGAGGCTGTGAGCGTGGCGATTCCCGCGGGGGAGAGCCGCACGGTGGCGCAGACTATGGTGCTGCCGCAGCCGAAGCTCTGGAGCACGGAGCATCCCGAGCTGTACACCCTCGCCACCACGGTGAGGGCAGGGGAGTCGCTGCAGGACGGCACGGAGACGCGTTTCGGCGTGCGCCGTGCGGAGTGGCGGAAGGAGGGCTTTTTCCTCAACGGGCAGCGGGTGATGCTCAACGGCGTGTGTGAGCACCACGATTTCGGCGGCTTGGGTGCGGCGTTCCACGCGCAGGCCTATGAGCGCAAAATTCGCAAGCTCAAGGAGATGGGCTGCAATGCCATCCGCATGTCCCACAACCCGCCCGCGCCTGAGGTGCTGGACCTTTGCGACCGCTACGGCATGCTCGTTGTGGATGAGTTGTTTGATATTTGGCAGGCGCAGAAGTACGACCGCGCTAACGGCTACAGCGTGGACTGGGCGCGCTGGTGGCGCAAGGATGTGCGGCAGCTGGTGATGCGCGACCGCAATCACCCCTGCATCATCATGTGGACGGGCGGCAATGAGGTGACGGAGTGTGCGGAGCCTGAGGGCGTGGCTATCTCCGCCGCCCTGCGTGCGGAGTTCCGCAAATACGACACGACCCGCCCCTACAGCGTGGCTTGCCACACGCACGAGGTGACGACCAATGGCTTTGCCGACACGCTGGATGTGGTGGGCTTCAACTACCGCCCGTGGTTCTATCAAAAATTCCGTGAGCTTTGCCCGAACACGCCGTTCTTCGGCTCGGAGACGACCTCCTGCCTCGGCACGCGCGATAACTATATTTTCCCGCTGAGCTGGGACCAGACGGAGGGCAATGATGCGGATTACCAGGTCTGCGCCTACGGCACGGCGGCGCCGATTTGGGGCGCGTGCCCCGATGTGGAGTATAAGGTCCAAGATGCGATTCCCGATGTGGCGGGCATGTTTGTGTGGACAGGCTTTGACTACTACGGTGAGCCGACGCCCTACAACCGTGATGAGACGATTGCCAACAATTTCGGCGACATGCCGAAGGGGGAGCGCAAGGCGCTCATTGATGCGATGCTGGCCCGCGGGGAGGGCGCGCCGAGCCGCAGCTCCTACTTCGGTATCATCGACCTCGCGGGTTTCCCGAAGGATATTTATTATTTGTACCAAAGCCGTTGGCGCCCCGAGCTGCCGCAGGCGCACATCCTGCCGCATTGGAACTGGGCGGGTCGCGAGGGGCAGGTGACGCCCGTGATGGTGTTCAGCAGCGGGGATGAGGCGGAGCTGTTTCTCAACGGCAAGAGCCAAGGTGTGCGCCGCAGGGGCGAGGGAGGCCGTTTCAAGCAGAATAAGCTGGAGCTGGGCAAGAATGATTATCGCTTCGTGTGGGAGGATGTCATCTATGAACCCGGCACGCTGGAGGTGGTGGTGAAGAAGGACGGCCAGCCGTGGTGCCGCGCCTCCCGCTGCACGGCAGGCCCCGCCGTGGCGGTGCGGATGCAGCCTGACCGCAAGGCTCTTCGCCGCGGGGAGTTGGCCTTTATCGAGCTGGATGTCACGGATGCACAGGGCAACATCGTGCCGACCGACAACAGCCCTGTCTGCTTCAGCATAGAGGGCCCTGCGGAGCTGCTCGGCTTCTGCAACGGCGATCCCACGGACCCCACGGGCGCGCAGGATAAGGAACAGCGCTTTTTTCACGGTCGGCTGCTGGCGATTGTGCGCGCTACGCAGGGCTGCGGTGAGGTGCGCGTGAAAGTCAGCTCCGCGCAGCTTGGTGAGCATCTGCTCAACCTGCACGTGGAGGGGGAGTAAAAAACGGCCGGGCGCATGCGTCCGGCCGTTTTGGGAAATGCCAAAGGAATGGCACTCTTACTTCCTCTTTCGGCGCGCAGCAAGAGCAGCCAGCGCGAGGAGGGAAAGCGTTGCTGTAGCGGGTTCAGGCGTAGCTTTCACTGCCTTCAGACTCATGGTGCCGTTGCTTTCCGTTTGGGTGTAGAGAAGAATATCGCTTTCCTCATTCGTGTCTGTATCATAGATGCGAACATTATCCGCGAGCAGGATGTCTCGGATGTTCTCGATATCATTCATCAGCGTGATACCCTCGGCGTTTTCATAGCCCATCAGCATGGTAATGGTTGCATGGTCCAGATAAACCTTGTAATCATTCCCGAGCGTCACCGCACAGCCCATCGTGAGTTTCTTCTCATCGCTGCCGCCGAAATCAAAGGTGATGCTGCCGTTATCAGCAATGATAAGGTCTGCATTCAGCGTGGAGTTGTCCGTGACGGTCAAGTCACTTGTGGTAAGAGCCGCTGTGTGGTTATCTTCTGTGCCGAGTGTCACCGTGCCACCAGCCAGCGTGAGCGAGGGCATGGTGATATTCTTGTTCGCCAGATTGAGCTGAGCTTCGGAGGCTACGATGACTTCTCCGCCGCGCACGTTTAAATTACTGATATTAAGCACGGCTTTCTCTTTGACGATAACACGGCCACCATAGAGAGTTGTAGTACCAAGGAGCTCGCTCGTGCGGGAGGCTTCATAATCAGGAGTGGCGGTATCGGGTACGGCGTAGGTTGTGAATAGGTTACGAAAGTCATCCATCGTACTCTCACCTGTAAAGATAATGGCTCCTGATGCGTCCTTGTTGAGCACTATGGGTACATTTTTCCCAATATAAATGCTATCGTAGAACATTATCTCGCCCCCTGTATTCGCAGTAAGTGTGAGCGCAGGAGTTCCATAGCCTTGCTCTACAGCCTCTAGATAGATGCTTCGCAGTACAATGCTATCATCCGCGATTTGCGCGTTATTGCGAAAGATGACAGAGTTGTTGTTGCTAATATCAATGGTGCTATCGCGTCCATATATGGCTGCTCCTTTGACGTTAGAATTTGTTTCCTCATGGACAATGTTGCCAACAAAAGAAACCGAATCGTTGTTTTGAATCTTGAGTCGGCTGTCTCTTCTTGCGTATACGGCTCCTCCTTGAGCAGAACGATTGTTCTGAAATGTTACGGATTCGTTGTTTGAAAATGTCGCGGAATTTGATTCATACAAACATATAGCTCCGCCGATACCTTTATAATATTTGGTAGAGGTATAATAACTTTTTGTCTGATTGTCACTAAAAATGACCTGTCCGTTGTCATGAAGGTTGATTTTACCACCATATATGGCGCCACCTTGGGGTAATGAGGCCTTTACCTGATTGTTGGTGAAAGCGATGACGTCGTTTTTAAAAACGTCGATGATGCTTTGATATGAGTAGCAAAATATGGCTCCGCCTTTACCATGATTGCGAGGGCTGGTAACTGTATTATTCTCAAAGGTCGTATTGCCGTTGTCGTTTATTGAGAGTTGCCCTGCGGAAATGACGAAGGCACCTCCATGAGCTTCAACTCCACTTGTGTCTGAACCTTGATTATAGAAGGAATAGAATGTTAGCTCGTTGTAGTTGTTATAGTTCTTTTGGGCTAAATCTCCAATGGTAATTTGTGTCCCGGAAAACGAGGCGTCACCATTTGAATATTCAGGTGAAGCCGCGGAAGCGTAAGCCGAAATGATGCACAGTCCGATTGAGGAGAGGATAAGGGAGGTGGAAAGATGAGGTTTCATGATTCTCTTTTGGATATAACGCTTAGAAGATTATACGCTTTCTTAAACCGTGTTGATTTTCTATAATTAAAACTATATCAATGCTCTACATTTCATATCAGGGCACCAAATGTGCCTCCTTACATCAGACTTCCAAGCCATAAACCGTTGATTAATAAAAAATAGAGATGAGCAATATTATGCTTGAAGTGCGGTTTAAGAAAGCGAGGTGTATGATGATGAGCGACAAAGAGCAAGCTGCATTGGCGGTGTTGCGGAGCACGGGAGCGGATGTCCTGGAAGCGGCATTGATTGCCAAGGAGGCGTTGACTGCGGCGAAGGGGCAGTTGAAAAGGGCGAAGCTGTGCATCCGCTTAGGCGGAGAGGAATTGGCGAAACGTGAGCGAACGGTGAGTTTTGCCAAGGCGGTGGAGGCTGCATTGGAGGCTCGCAAGGGGCGGCGGGCAAGAACGCAGACAGATTTCCGCTATGTGTGCAAACGTTTGATGGCGCGTAATCCTGAGTTGGGGAGCAGACGGGTGCGGAGCATGACCGCGCGGGAGTGTGAACGCTATTTGGCGACGGCCTTTGAGACACCGCAGCAGTTCCGCAAGGGTAGGGCGGTGATGAGCGGGGTGTTCTCCACGGCTGTCCGCAATGAGTGGTGTGATGTGAATCCCGTTGCTAAGGTGGCGGTGCCGCCCGTACAGGAACACGAGGTGGGTATCCTGAAACCCTCGGAGATAAAACAGCTGCTGGAGACGGCCAAAAGTTATGAAAGTGGCGCTTGTCTGCCCGCCGTGGGGGTGATGCTGTACGCGGGCATTCGCCCGCATGAAGTTACCCGCTTGACGTACAATGATGTGGATTGGGAAAACGGCAGTATTACCATCCGCGCCAGGCACAGCAAGACGGGCGGCGCACGGCGTGTGGACATGGCTCCGCCTTTGCTGCGTCTCTTATCAGGATGCCGCGATAAGCCCGGGCACGAGCCTCTATGTCCGAAAAGGTGGGCGAGGCATTGGGCTGAGCTTCACTCCCGCGCCGGCTGGACGGCGGAGAAGCCGTGGCAGCCCGACATTCTCCGACACACCTTTGCAAGCTATCATCTCCAATACCACCGGGACTACTCGGCTTTGCAATGGGCGATGGGGCACCGCGACGCCTCTTTGTTGCGTACCCGCTATGTGGATTTGCGGGATGTGGCGGATGCCGCGCGCTTTTGGGAGGGGGAAGAAGGGGGCCGCTGAGGTGAGTGCCAATCTTGAGGTTGACTAAATTGAAAAGAGTGCGGCTGCGCCGCAGGGAAGGGGGCGGGTGACCAGTGGGATTGACTCGCAGCCGCCTCACGGCTGCTCGCCCCTAACGGGGCAAACGCTGCGCGTTTGTCTAATCCGCCTTACCTCGCTTCGCTCGCCCGCTACGCGGGGCCGTCGGCGGCTTTCCCCCCTTCGGGGGCCATCCCCCGCGCCGCTGCTGTCGCAGCGGTTCCCCTCGGGAGGTGTCCCGAGGGCGCGGGGGGCAGGAAGCGCACTGCGCTTCCTGCCCCACAACAACCGGAACAGGGGCTACGCCCGTTCCTTGTCGGCGTAAATTCGAATCCCACTGGTCACCCGAAACAAAAAGACCCGCCGTTTGGCGGGTCTTTTTGGAGGGTGACCAGTGGGATTCGAACCCACGACAACCGGAACCACAATCCGGGGCTCTACCGCTGAACTATGGTCACCATCTTCAACGGAATCGTTGCGGTGATGAGTATACAGGTTTTGTGGGGGAAGGCAAGTCTAAAATGCGCTTTTTTGTGTTTTTTCGTGCAAAAGTAGCGGAGTGAAAAGCGTAAAATGGCGGCGGCAGGTAGATAAAAGGTTGAAAATAACACGCTTTCTTTGTATAATGACTTACGACATGAAACGCACTCTCTTCTATACGTCTCTCGGTGCGGCGCTGCTGGCGTCCTGCTCTCCGGAACCTGCGGTGCCGGCTTTGCCTGCGATGCCGACGGCCCCTGCGGCGGCTCATCATGCGGCCCCCGCTCCCCGTTATGTGGCTTTGCCGGGGCAGGCTGCCGTGGCGGTGAATTCGGATGTGGACGCGGCTTTTGATCAGCAGGTGGCTGCCTATGCCGGGCATACGCCCGCTGTGCAGGTGCCGACAGCGCCCGCGGCTCCGACGGTGGATATTTCGGCTCCTGTTGCTCCGGCTGCGGATGTGACGTCTCCTGCGGTTCCTGCTCCGACGGCGGATGTGACGGCTCCTGCGGCTCCCGCTCCTGTGGCGGATGTGACGGCAGCTCCCACGGGCGGCAGCATGAATTATAAGGTGCGTATTACGAATGATACGCCCGGCCGCGTGTTTGTGGAGGCTCAGGATGCGGCAGGGACGATTTACCCCTGCGGTTTCATGGAGGGCGGTCGCACGTTTACGACCCCCATGGAGAATGCCGCGCCGATTAAGGGGCCTATCACGGTGGTGGTGCGCGATCCCGACCAGCCGGGTGCTCCTGAGATTCGCCGCTATAAGGTGGACCCGCCCACGAGCAGCTATGACGGCAAGGCGGTCGGTGTGAATATTCTCAGCGGCGGTCGCTACATGGCGAGTGTGGACGGGCAGGTGTATTACTGCACGCCCGCGCCCGAGGAGCCTGCTCCCCAGCCGAATCAGCCTGCTGCCCCCGAGGCTCCTGCTCCTGCGGCGCCCGCAGCTCCTGCACCCGCTCCCGAGCCTGCCCCTGCGGCTTAAGCCCGCAGCGCTCAGATTTGATGCTTTTCGCAAGCGCGTTCCCCTGCGGAACGCGCTTGCGCTTTCTTTGCCCGCCCTTGCAGCCTGCCGTTCCGCGCCGTATACAGGGGGCATGTGTAAACCGATACGCGATTATTTGAACCTGACACGCGATTACACCCGCGAAATCATCACCTTCGGCGGGCTGTGCCTGATGTGCGTGGTCTACAGCGATTTCAAACAGCTGGCCCAGACACAGGCGAGCACGGCCGCTCACACGGTGGAGGTGCTGCGCTCGATGGATGCCCGTTTGAGTAACCTTGAACAGCACACGCTGCGATGAACACAACGATACGGCTGATTCAGCAGAAACTTGGGGTGCCCGCTGACGGTGTCATGGGCCCGCAGACGCTGCGCGCGATTGCTCAGGCGCTGAATATCTCGGAGCCGCCGGCCTGGCCGACACAGGCAGAGGTCCGCAAGGGCACGAGCCGCTTCGGCTCGCCCGGCAATGAGGCGATGCTGACGTCGATTACGCCGCCTTACACGCTGTATTATGACGGCAAGCCGGTGCGCAGTATCCGCGTGCATCAGGCGGTGGCGCTGCATGTGCAACAGGCGCTGCGCGAGGTGCTGGAGCACTACGGAGAGGCGGAGATTCACCGCCTGGGGCTGGATCTCTACGGCGGCTCTTACAACTACCGTTCAACTTCTACGGGCAAAGCACTTTCCATGCACGCATGGGGTATTGCGCTGGACTTTGCCCCCGACACGAACGCTTACCACACCAAGAAACCCCGCGCCACCCTCTCTCGCCCCGAGTGTGAGGCGTGGTGGCGCATCTGGGAGTCCCATGGCGCGGTATCCCTTGGTCGTGAATGCGATATGGATTGGATGCACCTGCAATTCGCCCGCCTGAAATAATTTTTCTAAAAAAAGTTTTATTTTTTGCTTGCCAATCAGATTCGGCAGGTATATACTGGGCCCGTTCCCACGGAACAAGGTTCGCAAGAACGACAACGGGGTATTAGCTCAGTTGGTAGAGCGCCTCAATGGCATTGAGGAGGTCAGCGGTTCGAACCCGCTATGCTCCACTCCGAAAAGCCCGCAGCTAACGCTGCGGGCTTTTTATTTTTCTTCTTGCCGTTGTTATGTGGGGGTGGTAGCATGGCGGCATGAACGAACATGCAGCTTTGGCCGTGGATTTCGGCGGAACGAGCATCAAAATCGGTGTCACCCGCGGGGTGGAGATTATCGACAAGGCGGAATCTCTGCCGACACAGGCTTATGACAGCCCGGAGGCTATCATGGAGGCGATGTGCGACACGCTGCGCGGGCTGAAGGAGAAGCACCCGGATGTGGCGGCGGTGGGGCTCGGTATGCCCGGTTGGGTGGATTTCGGCAAGGGCGTGCTTTACCAGCTGACGAATGTACCCGTGTGGAACCACGAGGTGCCCGTGCGCGAGGTGATGGAGCGAGAGCTTGCTCTGCCCGTGGTGTTGGATAATGATGCGAACGCCATGGGTTATGCGGAGTGGAAGCGCGGCGCGGGCCGCGGGCTGGAGAGCTTGTGCTGCTTGACGCTGGGTACGGGCATCGGCGGCTGTATCGTTATCAACGACCGCATGTTGCGCGGTCGCCGTGTTTCCGCTGCGGAGCTGGGGCAGACGAGTATCTGCTACAACGGCCGTGTGGGCACCTTCGGCAATCGCGGCGCGATTGAGGAATATATCGGCAACAACGAGATGGCGGCTGATGCTGTCGCTCGCTATGCTGCGGCCGGTATTGCCAAGACAGCGGCGGATTGCACGCCCTACAAGCTGGAGCTGGCCGCGCGAAGCGGGGATGCGATTGCCGCGCGCGTCTACACGGATTTTGCGGAAAAGCTGGCCTGTCTCATCATGAACATGATGTATGCTTTCGTCCCGGAGGCTTTCATTATCGGCGGCGGTGTGGCCAAGGCCGGGGATTTGCTCTTTGCGCCCATGGAGCGCGCGTTGAAGGAGCAGCTGTTCCCTGTGCATGCGGAGGATTTGCGGCTGCTGCCTGCGCAGTTCGGTGCGGATTCCGGCATGATCGGCGCGGGGCTGATGGCGGCGGATTATGCAGCCGGCAAGCTGCTGTAACGCGTGCGCGCGCTTCTTGTCCTTTGGGCGCTCCTGCTGTTGCAGGAGCGCTTTTTTGTTAAAAAATGCGTTTGGGGGAACGTGAGCGCAAACCTTGTAAAATAAAGGCATTGCGGAATGTGAAGTTCAGTGTGAGAGTATAATGTGAGAGTATAATGTGAGAGTGTACTCCACATTTTTGTTGACAAGGGGAGAAAAAATTGTTAATTTGTCTCCGTCACCGCCCGAAAGGGTGGTTGCATACACACATAACCACACACGAATATGAAAAAAACTCTCTTCACTCTCATGGTCGGTCTGACGGCTTCTGTAGCGATGGCTGATTCCGCCGCGGACAGCTTTTCTGATTTGCCCGCCGTCTCCGCCAAGCGTTTGAGCGGTTCCATGACCGTCGGCTATGATACGCTGGGCAATGACCGCGGCGTGGTGCTTTCTCACTCCGTGGTGGGTGGTGACGGTTCTCCCTTTGCTGTTCTCAAGTATGACTACGATTTCGGTGCGAAGAACAAGTGGTGCTTTGAGGGCATGGTTTACTACCGCGATGTGACCTCCGGCCACACCCTGTACGGCAACCCCACATTTGGTTACGATGTCGTGTACAACCAGGCTTTTGCTCAGCTTTCTGCCCTGCAGACCATGAATCCTGCGGCCTATTCTGCCCAGTTCGGCAGCACGCCCCCTTCCTCGGTCGCAGCGGCGCAGGCTTCTCAGAAATCTCAGCAGAAGGTGAAGCAGGCTAACTGCGAGCCTGAAATCGTCTTCCAGAACGGCATGAAGTACAAGCGTGACAAGTGGAACATCGCCTTCGGTCACACTTTCATTCACGGCGGTATTCTGGGTGTGATGGCCAAGCACTTCCGCAATCAGGGCGCTTCCTCTCTGAATGAGGTTTACATTCGCCCCGAAATCACCCCCGCCGAGTGGATGTCCATCGGTTGCTCCGTGCGCCGCAGTATCTCCGGTATCGACGGTTGGTGGTTTGAGCCGGACGTGACCTTCAAGGCCCCTCTTTACATGGAGGGCGACAAGGTGAAGGTGGCCGCTGTGGCTAAGTTCGCCATGGCTGCTACGGCTGACTACTTTGACCACACGGATTCCGCCTGCAACAACGGCTCTCAGTCCTACTACATCAAGCTCAATACGCCCTGGTTCGTGACGGACAACTTCATCCTGACCCCCGGCGTGGGCTTCCACTGGCTGGGTAAGGGCGCTATCCACTGCAACAAGCGCAGCAAGTTTGCCGTGGCAACGGGCAACTCCACGTTCGTGCCCTTCCGCAACTTTGCCGTCGTCGGCTCTCTCTCGGCGACCTACAAGTTCTGATGACGGGTGTCATCGTTCCGAATAAAGGGTGCAGTCCTCCGGGGCTGCACCCGATTTTTTTGTGATATGAATCCCATACGATGGCCCGAGAAATGAGAATTTGTCGGAATTTACTAGGTACTATTTATCAAGTTCGGCGGCTGCCGCCGCGAGATAACGAACCCGTTCTGACGCAAGCGTCAGAACGGGTTTCCCATCCTTGCGGCGACAGCCGCACTCTATTCAAAAATAGTACATAGTACCTAGTACATAGTAAATCTACAAATCTCCATTTGCCGAATATTCATATGTAGAGTATACTTCTAGAGTGCTCTTCTAGAGTATGCTTCTAGAGCGTTGTCGAGCTTTTGATATCATAAAAAAAGTTGAGTTTTTGCGTGATTTTGCTGTTGATTTTTCAATGTTTCTCTGTTAGTTTGAGGCCGTATTAACCTCTTCCGGATATGAACAAAACTCTCTCCTTTCTCTTCGGCTTGTTGACACTCTCTGCTGCGGCGGCTGCGGAGCTTTCCTCCTTTGAGGAACTTCCTGCGACCTCCGTCAAGCGCCTGAGCGGTTCCATGACGCTGGGCTATGATACCTTGGCGAACGACCGCGGTGTGGTGCTCTCGCACTCTGTGCTGGGCGGTGACGGCTCTCCCATCGGCTTGCTGAAATACAACTGGGATTTCGGCCGCAGCGGCGGCTGGAGCTGGGACGGCATGGTATATTTCCGCGATGTGACCAGCGGGCACCGCTTGTATAGCAACCCCAATTTCGGCCCGAACTTTGCGCAGAATTATGTGCATCAGATGAACCCCACGTTGCCTGTCGGTTCCCCGACCTACAACAACGCGGTGCAGCAGATGACCAAGAGGTGCGTCAAACAGGCCAATGCCGAATCGGAGTGGGTGCTGCAAAACGGGCTCAAGTACACGCGGGATAAGTGGAATGTGGCTTTCGGGCACAGTTTTATCCGCGGCGGCGTGCTCGGCGTCTTTGCCAAGCATTTCCGCCACCAGGGCGCTTCCGTGCTCAATGAGGTATACTTGCGCCCTGAATGGACGCCGACTCAATGGCTTTCCGTCGGTGTGGATGTCCGCCACAGTTTTTCCGGTATTCACGGCTGGTGGTTCCTGCCGGATGTCACGCTTAAGGCGCCGCTGTACAAAGATGGTGACAAGGTGAAGCTTGCCGCTGTCTGCAAATTGGCTATGGCTGCTACGGCTGATTATTTCGACGACACGGACTCCGCCTGTAACAACGGCTCCCAAGCCTACTACATGAAGCTCAGCCTGCCTTGGTTCGTGACGGACCATGTCATCATTACCCCCGGTGTGGGGCTGCACTGGCTGGGCAAGGGCGCTATCTATGTGAACAAGCGCAGCGCCTATGCCAGGGCGACGGACAACCCCACCTATGTGCCCTTCCGCAATTTTGCGGTCGTCGGCTCCGTTTCGGCGACTTACACCTGCTGACGGCGGGGTATTCATGTTTTCTCTCTCGGGGGGGGCGGTTCTCATGAGCCGCCCCCCTATGCGTTGAAATGGGGCTTGCTATGCAAGGGGTATTTCGTTACGATAGGGCCATGAAGATGCTCACTTGTTGCGCTCTCGCCGTTGTGGCCGTTTTGTTGTCCGGCTGTGCGTGGTTCGGGCAGCAATTGCAGTCGGAGAGCGGTCTCTATAATGTGCCTCTGCAGCACCATTACAAAATCGCGATGGATGGCTATTATATCGCCGATCAGGTGGGGCAGGTGTCTCTGCCGGAGAAGGGGACTATTTGCGTGACGCCGATGGCCGTTGATTTGGTGCAGCAGGGAGAAGGGGCGGAGTATCTGCCCGCCATGCAGGCACACATGCTCGGCTACATGCAGACGGAACTCGCCGCTGCGCTGAACGAGTTTTTCCCCAACGGCGAGTGGGTGGTGACGCAGGATGCTGAGAAAGCAACCGTGCGGGTGGATACGGCCTTGGTACGCTTCCGCCCGCAGAAGCCTGCGCTGCGCGTGGCCACGGCCGTGGCCGGCTCTTTTATCGATGTGCCTTTGCTCTCCCGCGGGGTGAAGAAATTTGCGGCGGGGGATATCTGCATCGAGGGGGCGGTGCGCCTTTGCCGGGATAACAGCCTGTTGTATGCCTTCAAGGATTCCAACCGCGAAACGGCTGCTCTGTACACGGCGGAGGCCTATGAGCGGACGGGGAATGCCGAGTTGAGCCTGCGTATCTGGGCAAAGAAACTGGCGCGCCTCATTTATGCCTCTGCCTATGCCCGTCTCAAGGGGGACGATGTAAGGAACCTTATCGACAATCGCCCGTTATCCGACACGGTGCGGGCGTATTGCGAATAACGATTTAGTGCTTGAAAAATCTGCTCTGAGCGCGCGCTTTTTGCTCGCTTCCCTGCGGTAAAGATGCTAGAGTGTCTTTTAATCAGCCATGAGCGGTTACATTTACGACAACATTGATGAATACCTGAAGCTGGGTCAGACGATTCTCAGCCCCACGATGTACCTCGGGGCGGGATTGCAGCCCTATTGGATGCGCGAGGCCGCCTATCTCCCCGTGGCGGACGATGCACAAGCTCTTTCCGCCGAGGATATGGAGAAGCTGGTCAACAGCTGCACCACCCCCGAGCAGCGCAGCACGCTGGAGGAAGCCGGCGCCGTGGATTTCATTGCCGACAGCCCTTCCGTCGGCAAGTACCATGCCTATGTGTACAAGCAGGACGGAGGCTACCTCATCGTGACGCTGAGCCTGCATGTGGACTCCTACCTCAAGCAGGGGCTGGATTGCAAGTGCTCCGATATCCATCTGCCCTCTGCCTGCGCGCCCTCGTGGCGTCGCCACGGTTCGCTGCTGCCCATGTGGGAGGGCGCACCGCTCTTCACCAAGGAGGATGCGGAGTGCCTTGTCAACAGCTTCCTGACCGAGAAGGAATGGGAGCGCCTGCGCGAGGTCGGTGATGTGGATTTCGCCTACCAGAACGAGCACGGCCGCTACCGCGCCTCCGTCATTTCTCAGCGACTTGGCTACGATATCTGTTACCGCATCATCAACAGCAAGATCCTGACGATGGAGGACATCAACCTGCCCAAGGAGCACGTGGTGCCGCTGACCCGCTTCACCAACGGGCTTATCTTGGTGACGGGGTCCGTCGGTTCGGGCAAGTCCACGACTCTGGCCTCCATCATCGACTTCATCAACGGAGACCGCAAGGACCACATCATCACGCTGGAAGACCCGATTGAAACCATCTTCCCCTGCCGTGAGTGCCAAGTGAACCAACGCGAGGTGCACAAGCACACGGAATCTTTCGGCCGCGCGCTGCGCGCCGCCCTTCGTGAAGACCCGGACGTCATCATGGTGGGTGAAATGCGCAACCTCGAGACCATTTCTCTGGCCCTCTCCGCCGCCGAAACGGGCCACTTGGTGCTCGGCACGCTGCACACGGGTTCTGCCGCGCGCACCATTGACCGTATTTTGGATGCTTTCCCCGTGGAGGAACGCGACCACATCCGCGTGATGGTGTCCGAATCTCTCCGCGGCGTGTTCTCCCAGCAGCTGGTGCCCAAGAAGGACGGTACGGGCCGCGTGATGGCGCTGGAGTTGCTCGTCAACACCGCCGCTATCGCCAACTGTATCCGCGAGGGTAAGACTTTCATGATTCCCGGCCTCATTCAAACCGGCAAGGCGCAGGGCATGCGTCTCATGGACGATTCCCTGCAGCAGCTCTACAAGGACGGTATCATCTCCGCTCAGGAGTGCAAGATGCGCGCCACGGATGTGGTGACGATGGACAAGTTCCTTGCCGCCAACCCCGAGCCTGCCGAAGCAGCCGCCCCCACCGCGCAATAATCACCCGAACCTTTCTCCTTTGACCATGAGCAACAAGATTGATCATTATTTCCAGATTTTGGTGGACCAGGGCGGTTCCGACCTTCACCTTTCGGAGGGCCAGCCCGCTAAAATCCGCGTGCACGGCGAAATCACCCCTGTAGAGGATACCGTGCTCACCCACGAGGACATGGTGGAGCTGATGGAGCCCATCTGCCCGCCCAAGCTGTGGAAAATTTACATGGAAGGCGGTGACGCGGACTTCGCCTATGAGATGAATGAGCAGTCCCGCTTCCGCTGCAACTTTATGAAGCAGCAGCGTGGTCTGTGCTGCGTGTTCCGTCTCATTCCCACCAAGATTCTCACCATGGAGCAGCTCAACGTGCCCGAGCAGATTAAGCGCTTCGGTGAGATGAAGTCCGGCCTTGTGCTGGTGACGGGCCCCACGGGCTCGGGTAAGTCCACGACGCTGGCGGCCCTCATCGACTACATCAACACCAATTACTCCCGCCACATCATCACCGTGGAGGAGCCTATCGAGTTCGTCCACCCCAGCAAGAAGAGCATTATCACCCAGCGTGAGGTGCCCAACAACTGCCCCACCTTCGCAGACGGTCTGCGCGCTTCTCTGCGTGAGGATACGGATATCGTGCTGGTGGGCGAAATGCGTGATCTGGAGACCATCTCCCTGGCCCTGACCGCTGCCGAGACGGGCCTGCTCGTCTTCGGCACGCTGCACACTAACAACGCCCGCAAGACGGTGGACCGTATCATCGACGTGTTCCCCGCGGAGCAGCAGGCGCAGGCCCGCACCATGTTGGCCGGCTCCCTGCGCGGTGTGGTGGCTCAGCTGCTGATGAAGCGCTGCGACAAGCCGGGCCGCGTGGCGGTCAATGAAATCCTCTTCGCGACGCCCGCCGTCTCCGCCATCATCCGCGAAGGCGCTACGCAGAAGCTGGCGGACGTCATTGTCGGCGGCAAGAGCATGGGCATGCAGTTCATGGATGACGCCATCTGGGCCAAACTGGTCGAGGGTGTCGTCTCCCCCGAGGAGGCCTACATGAAGGCCATCGACAAGAACCGCTTCAAGAACTTCCTGCCGCCGGAGAGCGCGGCCCTCGCTAACGCCGGCGGCGCATAAAACGTCCCGCGCGCAGCGATGCGATTTCCCGACCGCTCCGGTGTTTCTCATCGGGGCGGTTTTTCCTGCTTGGTGCGGCGGGCGGAATATGGTATCATAGCTGCATGGCGAAGGTGGACCTCAAGGCAAAATGGCGCAAGACACCGCATTGCCCCGGGGTGTACCTCATGAAGGGCGAGGGCGGCGGCATCATCTACGTCGGCAAGGCCAAGGACCTGCACCGCCGTTTGTCCAACTACTTTTCGCCCTCGCGAGCCACGCTGGACAACAGCAAGACCCGCGCGCTTATCGCCGCTATCGAGGATTTTGACTTTTACGAGGTCCGCAACGAGCAGGAATCGCTGATTCTCGAGCAGAAGCTCATCAAGGAATACCGCCCGCACTACAATATCCAGCTCAAGGACGATAAGCGCTACCTGCTGCTGCGCGCGACGCGGCAGGAGGAGCTGCCGCGCTTCTCGCTGGTGCGTCTGCGGAAGGAGGACGGTGCGCGTTACATCGGCCCTTTTGTGCATGCTGCCGCGCTGCGCGAGACGATTGAGTGGCTCAACCACCGCTTCCGTCTACGCACCTGCACCTGCCGCTACCCCGGGGAGGAGGAGTACCGCCACTGCCATGATGACGTCATCCGCCATTGCTCCGCGCCCTGCATCGGCCGCATCTCGGCGGAGGAGTACCGCGCCAACTTTGAGGCAGCGCTCGGGTTGTTCGAGGGGCAGGGGCGGCGCGAGCACATCAACGACCTGACGGCGGAGATGGAGGCCGCGGCCGAGGCTCTGGAGTTCGAGAAGGCTGCCCGCTTGCGCGACATACGCGAGAATATCCTCAAAACGCTGGAGCCGACCCGCCGCTTCACCCGCGGCACACCCGACCTGCCGGGCACGGTCAACCCCGAGGCCGACCTGGCTGAGTTGGCGGAAGCTCTCGGTATGGCGGAGCCGCCTGCGGTGATGGAGTGCTTTGATATTTCCAACCTGTCGAGCAACCACATCGTGGCCTCTATGGTGCGCTTCACCAACGGACGTCCCGACAATGCGGCCTACCGCCGCTACCGCATCAAGGGTGTGGACGGGCAGAACGACTTTGCCTCCATGTTGGAGGTGGTGCGCCGCCGCTATTCCCGCATTGTCAACGAGAGCAGCGCTCTTTTCGATAAGCCCGAGGCGGAGGACATGTACGCGTGGCTGCGCCGCTTGAGCGCCGTGGGGCAGGCCCCCATCACGGTGCCCCACCTCGTGGTGGTGGACGGCGGCAGGGGGCAGCTGGCCGTGGCTATGGAGGTGCTGCGCGAAATCGGCTTGCAGAACATGCCCGTGGTCGGCCTAGCCAAGCGAGATGAGGAGGTGTATCTGCCGGGTGAGAGCGAGCCGCTGGTGCTCCCGCGCGATTCGGGTGCGCTGAAACTGCTCCAACGCCTGCGCGATGAGGCGCACCGCTTTGCCAACAACTACAACGAACTGCTGGTGCGCAAGCGCGTGCGCGAGAGCAAGCTGGATGCCTACTCCGCCATGACGCCCCGCCGCAAGGAGCTGCTGCTGGCCCGTTTTAAGACGGTGCCGAACCTGCGTTCCCGCACGCCCGAGGAGCTGGCGGAAATCCCCGGCATTTCCCGCTCCTGGGCCGAGCGCTTCCTCGCGTGGCTGCAGGAGAACTGAGGGGAGGAAGACGAATGAGGATTTGTAGATTTACTAGGTACTAGGTACTATGTACTATTTTTGAATAG
>JAKSOV010000020.1 GCA_024405415.1 Akkermansia sp. | reverse complement strand
TAGTACCTAGTACATAGTACCTAGTAAATCCCGACAAATCCTCATTTATCGCTCACCCACTGCGCGGCAAAGGGCCGCGAAGCGCGGTGCGCTTCGCGGCCCGAAGTGTTGGCTGAACCTCGTTATCAGAAGTTCACGCGGTAGCCGACCGTGCCGTTCACGTTCACGTAATCGGTGCGAAGCTCGGCAGAGGCATCGATGAAGATGTTGCCTGCTTCGCTGCCCACGGGCACCGTCACGCCGACACCGAACTCCGTGCCGACCGCACCGGTCTCCACGCTCTTGGCATTGCCCTTGCCTGCATACTTGGCAAAAGCGTTGGTCACCTCACCCTGGCGGTCACCGGCATCGAACTTCACCAACGCGCGCGCCTCGAAGATGGAGCTGCGGTTGTAGAAGTTCTCACCCATGACGCTCTGCAGGCGGGCGCCGAGGCCGACCGTGAGCTTGTTCATCTCCACATCCCCGGTCTTGAGAGCGAGGTCACTGCCGGACTCCTCAAAGCCGTTGAGGGTGGCGTGCGTGTAGCTCACGTTCACGATGGGCTGCAGGCAGGTGGTGGCGTCCTCATCCAGCGCGAAGACATAGCCGACCTCGTACATACCGCCGAACATCGTGCCGTCGGAATCGCCCTTGGTCTTGGCACCGCCCACCGTACGCTCAAGGCTCGTGTCCGCCATACCGGCGGTTGCCACGAAGGTGTGCGTCCAGCGGTGCTTAGCATAGCGACCGAAGGCCGTCACGTAGTAGGTATCAAGGTTGCCCGTCGCGTGGTCCTCACCGTCGGCATCGAAGTTGCCGTACATCGCCGTAGCGGCCAGACCGCAGGTGAAGCTCGGCGTGCAGTCGACATCGAAGCCCACCGTGCCGCCCCAGCTGCTCAGCTTGTAGCCGGGCATGTTGCCGTCCGCAGCGATGTCGCGGTAGTCGCCTTCCGCGTTCACCCAAGCGTTCAGGTAGGGCATCTCCTCATTAATGACGGACTGATTGACGCCCATCACCGTGGTGCGGTTGCGGATAGCCTTCAACTGGCGCTCCACATCCCCGCTGAGGGCAGAGCCCATGGCCGCCACAGAGGCGCCGGAAACAGCCGTCGCGAGGGACTCTGCCTGCTCCTTCGAGGAGGCATGGTCCAGCGCATCCATCACGGCGGCCAGATCGCCCGTCGGATTCGTCAGCTGCGGCATATTGTTCAGCAGCGCGCCGTCCAGCATAGCGGCACCGGCACCGACGTTGCCGTCGTTGCCCAGCACATCGCTGTAGTACACAGCATTGCGCTCAGCCAGCACAGCCGTGCCCTGCACCGCCACATTGCGGAAGTACTTACCGAGACCCGAGCTCGCTATCGTCACGGTCATATCGGTGGTAATCGTATCCGTACCGAGGGTAGCCAGCGTAATATCAGAAGCACCGTCGATGAGATCCATCAGGTTACCCGTCAGAGTAAGCGCGAGCTTCGTGCCTGTCAGGTCGAGGCCCTTGGCATCAATCAACGCAACGGGAGCATCCGTCACGGAGAGCGTGGCGCTCAGCGTACCGTTGGTGAAGATGGCGTCCTCCTGCACCACGGAAAGCTTGTCGCTGCCGAGGGCAAGTGTCGCGCCGTTCATCTCCAGGTCGTTAACCGTAGCCACACCGTTCGCACCGAGCAGCGTCACCTTGCCCGCGCCTTCGAGGTTGAGCATGTCGCTGCCGACCATGGTCTGATCGGCACCGCTGTTGACGGTCATCACGACGGGGTTCGCATAGCTGCCCTTGTAGGAGCCGCCCTGCCCCGTCACCGTGATGTCGCCCGCGATGCTGCCCGCCGTCGCAGAAGCGGCGTTGAGCTTACCGACGCTCAGAGAGGAACCCTGCGTCGTGGTCAGCGCCGCACCGTTGGTGAGCTCCAGCGCGCCGAGTTTGGCCTCGCCGCCCTCCACGCTCACGTTCACCTTATCGGCCTTCAACGTGCCCGCATGAGCCTTAGAAGCGTAGTCGCCCGCGGCATCCGTGGCCAGCAGGGCGGCGGTGTCGCCCGTGTCACCCGTCACGGTGAGGGTGGTCTCTGCCGCGCTCGTGAGGTTCTTGAGCGTCACCTCCGTGGGAGCACCCGTGAGGTCAATCGTGCCGTTGTTCGCGACGTGGACATTCTCCACGCCGTCGGTGGCAAGCTCAGCATAGGCATCAGCACCCGTCGTGGTGATATCCAGACCGCCCGTCGTCTTCGCCGCGCCGACCGTCCAGGACTTCTCGGCAGCGGTCAGGCCCGTCACGCTCAGGTGTACGGAACCCTGCACCAGCGAGGTCTTGTAACCCTCCTTGAGGAATTCCTGCTTCTGGCCGTCATCGAACACGAACTTGTTCACCGCGGTCGTGCCGTCGATGATGAGGTAGTCGCGGGCAGCTGCCGTTTCCATCTCCGTCATCACGGCGGTCTTGGCATCATCCGTCAGCACGATGGTGATGGTGGTGATACCGGTATCCAGCGTGCCCACGGTGCCGCTCACTTCCATGTAGGAGTCGCGGTCGGTATCCGTCACGATGTCCGCGCCGATACCCTGCACGGTGGTGACTTCCAGCGTGTTGATGGTGAGGTCCTTCACCGTGTTGCCCACCTGCGTGGCGCTCAGCGTATCCGCGCTCACGGAGACACCCGAGATACTGTTCGCCGTGATAGCGCCCGTTGCGCTCACGGAGCCCGTGCCGCTCAGCGCCGCCGCATCGAGGTCGCCCTCAATCGTCAGCGCGCCGTTGGCGGTCAGGTCGCCCGTCATCGCCAGATCATCGGTCACGGTCACGGCACCGCCGTCGGCCACGGTCAGGGAACCGCTGCCCGTCAGGCTGTCAATCGTGCCGTTGGTCACGGTCAGCGCGCCGTCGTTGGCAATGTCAATCGTCTGTTCGTCAGCCGCAGAGAGGGTGCCGATGGTCGCGGCACCCGTGGTGCCGATGGCCAGCGCATTGTCCGCGGCCACGGTCAGGGCGTCGATATTCGCCGTACCGTCCACCTGCAAGCCCCCTTCCGAGTTCACGGTCACGGAGGCCGCCGTCAGGGAGCCGCCATCCGCCACAGTCAGCGTAGCAGTGTCATCCGCCGTGCTGCCGCCGATGGTGGCATCGGTATTCACCACCATGTCGGTCGCCACCGTCAGGGTGGAGGAGCCCGTGGACATATCAAGCTTGTCGGTGGTCACGCTGTTGTCACCCGCAAAGGTGTAATCCTTCGCTTCGGTGTCGGAGTCCACCACAATGGTGCCGACGGTGATATCTTCCGCGACAGTCACCGTGTCGGAGCCCTTGCCGCCGAAGTTCACGGAATCCGAGGTCACCATACTCTGCGTCCACTGGGCTTCCTGCGAGATCGGGTCAACCTCTTCCGTCCATTCGCTGCCGTTGTAGGCCACCACCACGGAGAGCGTCTTGCCGTCCTCGGAGGTCACCAGAGAGACGAGCTGGCCCGTACCCGTGAGCTCCACGGGGTCAGAGCCAATGGTGATTGTCTGCGTGCCGATAACGAGCGTGGAAGAGCCGAAGTTCGCGCTCTCACCCGTGAGAGTGGCAACAGTGTGCATGCCCTTGTTGAGCTCCACGGCATCGGCGTTAAAGGCGATATTGCCGCCCAGCGTTGCCGCCGTCAGCGTGTTGGAGAACGCACCGAGCTTGACGGTGTTTGCTGCCAACGCCCCCTCCACCGTGGCGGAGGTACCCGCGGCGGAAATATCCAGCGTGCCGAGTGTCAGCGCGGTAAAGCTGTTGGCACCCGTCAGCGTCAGAGTGCCCGCACCCGTCATCGTGCCGCCGTTCGCCGTCGCGGCCGTGAGCGTCAAGGCATGGCTGCCGAGGTTGATGCTGCCGGCGCTGTTGTCCATCGAGCCCATGGTCAGGTCACCGCCGAGAGCCATCGCGCCCGTGTTGGTCAGCGTACCGGCAAAGGTGAGCGCCGCATCTGTCGCACCGAGAGTAATGCTCGTCCCCTTCGCCGCCGAGACGGTCACATCCGTCAGCGTGGCGGTGTGGTTCAGCGTCCAGCTGTGTTTACCGTCGGTGGCAAGCGTGGCGCCGTTGATGCTCACCGTCGTACCTGTACCCGTACCGGTGAAGGCATTGGCACCTGTGATGGTCAGCGTACCGCCCGTGATGTCGATGGTGTTCGCCTGATTGTTGTTCAGGCCGATGGTACCGACGTTCAGCGTGCCGCCCGTCATTTCGAGATGCCCCACCGCCATGGCGCTTTCGGACTCATGGCCGAGGCCGAGCTTTGCAGCGGTCAGGGAAGCACCCTCACCGATAACCAGCTTGGCACCCGTCTCCATGCGGATTTCACCGCCCACAGTCGTGTCCTTGGTCAGCACCAAGCTGCCCGTCTTGCCGGTCTGTTTGTCGCTCGTCCAGCCGTTGACGGCCAGGTCGCCGTCAATCACCAGCTTGGTAGAGGCTGTCACTGTGGCATTACCGATGCTGAGGCGGTTGGTATCATCAGTAAATTCGCTCCCCGTCGCAAGCTGCACCGCGCCGGCTCCCGTCGTCTTGGCGAGAAGATCCTGCGTTGCACCGCGGACAGCGGCCTGAGCCAGCTCCAGCGTAGCCCCCTCATTCACCACGACAGAGCTCGCTGTGGGAAGAGCATCGACGGTCATGGTCACGCCGCTCTCGGTCTTGCTCTCCGGGCAATCCACCGTCAGCGTGCCGCCGATGGTCATGCTGCCCGTGGAGGTGAAGCTGTAGTTACCGCTCACGGTCACATTGCCGACGGTCACGGCGGAATCCACCGTGATGTCGCCGCCCGCGCCGTCAAAAATGACATCCTTACCCGGCAGGAAAGCAATGGCACCGGCCTCCGTGCCGGGCTTCGCGGCCCAAGAGCTGTCGCTGATGTTGCCGGTCCCGCCGTTCCAATACAGCTCGGTAGCCTCCTTGTAGGCAACCGTCAGGCAGTTATCCGTGATACCGAGCTCGGCGAAATATTTCGTTTCACCAATGGTCACAAGCTGCGGTGTGGTGTCAAGAGAGGTGCAGGTGATGCTCTTGCCGGCAGCCGTGCTGATGAGCGTCAGCGCATCCGTGGGCACCTCCGTCACATAAGCCGCGAGGTCCACCGTCAAACCGCCGAGGGTGACATCGTTGTTGAGCGTCAGGGTCTTGCCTGCGCCCAGCGTCACCGTGCCGAGTTCAATGGTCGTCTCATTCGTGCGGCTGTTGATGGCGATATTGCCGTTCGTAGCCTTCACGTCCGTGATTGCGCCCTCGCCGTCGGAAATCACCGTGAGCAGCCCCGCGCCGAGATTCTCCACGGAGGAGTTGCTGAACTGCGTCGCCAGAGAGGTATCCGTCTCATTCGCCACGCTCACAGCGGCATTCGTGAAGACAAATTTGTCGGCATTGTCCCCCTGCATGATATATTTACCCTGCCCTTCACTGATGGAGATAGAGGCACCTTCCGCCGCACCCGTCACCTTGATACCGCCGCGGTGAGTGGTCAGCGAGGCACCTTCCTCCAGCAACACGCCCTCGTTCTTAGAGCTCAGCCAAAGCTCGCCGCCCATGACAACGGACGCGCCGCTCTGCACAAGCACATGGCCGATGGAGGTGTCGTTGTTGGAAATATCAAGAGCTGAGGTAGTATGGGGCGTTTCCGACGCGCCGAACTGAGCGACACCGCTGTTCACCGTCACCATACCGCTCACATTGCCGTTCACCTGCAGTGTACCGCCGTTCACATTCAAGTGGCCGTTGTTGCCGATGGTGGTCGCGCCGTTCAGCGTCATGCTGCCGCTCTCCACCTTAACCGTACCGTTCAGCGCGATGGTATCCTCCGCAGCATCACCGAGCACCAAAGAACCGCCGGCAATCGTCAGCGTATTCCCCTGCGTCGTGTTGCCCTTCACCGTCGTGGTGCCATCCGTCACCTGAACATCTCGGCCGAAGTTGGCATCCCCCTCCACCGTCAGGGAATTGACACTGATGGTGTTGATCGTAGAAGCATTGGCGAAGCCGAGAGACCCTGCCGTAATGGAACCGCTACCGGTGATAAGGTTCGTATCGGCACTGTTGCCTGCCGTGGAGTACGTCAGCGCACCCGTCACATTCAACGAGCCATCCACAGTGAGAGACTTAATACCCCAGCTGTTGGCAAGAGACGCGGCCGTCAGCGTCACACCCGTGCCGACCGAGATCGCACGCTCGTAGTTATTGCTTTCGTCCACATCATTCTTGATGGAGCCTACGGTCATGGCAGCGGAACCGCCATCCCCGGCGAGGAAGTTCAGTTTACCGTTCGCCTTGATATTGAAGTTCGCCGTGCCGCCGTTCGTGTCTCCGATGATGTTCACCGTCGCGCCGTTTTCAACGGTGAGATTGGCCGCAGACTCGCCGCCGATCTTCAGCCCCGTCACGGACAGACCGTCCGCCAAAGCCGTCGAGACACCGTCAGCCACGCTGAAACTTTTCTCACCGCCGAAGGCAACCGTACCCTGCACCGTGCCGGAATCCACCGTCAGAGACGTACCTTCCGCCATCACCACCGTCGTCAACGCATCAGACGACGCCGTCACCAGCTCCGAAAGCACGCGCGTGCCGTCGTTCAGATAGTATGTGGTGTAATCCGTATCACCGGAAAGAGCCACGTAGCCATTCTCATTCAACGAGCTTGCTGCACCGTTAATCGTCACGGTCACCCCATCGTACCCCGTCAAGGTACCGCCATTGATAATCTTGGCCGAGGTGACAGCCATGAAACCCTGCGTTTCCTCCGAATAGGAATGTTCACCTTCAAAGGCAGACATATTCGTAAGCGTGATGGTCGCCGAGCTGCCGAAGTTGATCGTACCGTTGGTGTTATCCCACGTAGAACTAAGACTCAGAGCACCATTCGCCGTCAAAGTACCGTTATTCACCACAGTACCACCGGTCTGCTCCATAGCCCCGATAGTCAACGCCGTACCCTCCGCAACGCTCAGGGTGCCGCCGTTGATGACCACCTTACCCGTACCGAGAGCCGTGGCAGACTTCGTTTCCACCGTACCGGCGTTGATATTCGTCGTGCCGGCGCAGGTGTTATCGTGCGCCAAAATCAGCTTACCTTCGCCCACTTTGGTAAAGGCTGCACCACCGTTGATGAGACCTTCCATGCTGAGCGTGGCACCCTCCTCGACATCAATATTGATATTCGTGCGCAGACGGACATTCGCGGAAATCGTGCTTACATCCGCACTTACACCCGTACTCTTAGCCACGATACCACCGTCCCCGGCATTAAAATCCAGCGCGCCGTTGCTATCCTGTCCGACGCCGGAAATTACGCCGCCCTTCAAGATAATCTTGTAATGACCGACCGTGTAACGCTTGGTACCGAAAGACAGCACACCGCCTTTCTCGATAGTGAGGCTCTTGCCCGTAACACCATAGCTCATACCGTCCGTCAGACCGACGGTCACGGTGGAGCCGTTCTTGATGACGACATCGCCCTTCACCTCCTGCCCGGTGGTCCCCATCGTGGCAGAACCGCCATCAAAGATAATCGACGTCGCACTGCCGAGGCCCGTGAGAGAGGCAACGTCCGCGCGCACCACTACTGCCGTAGCCCCCGTCGCATTGATGGTCTGAGCCGCTTCGTTGATATAGTAAGTCGAAGAATCGCCCTTGCTCGTCAACACGCCCTCAGCCAGCGAGGCAGCCGAGCCGTTCACCCTAATCACGCCGCCATTGTTCACCAACGTTGTACCGAAGTTCTTGGCATAATCCACCGTGCCCCAACCATTACCTTCCGTGCGTTCCTTTTCGGTACCGGGAACTATAGCATCCGACCCCAGAGTCAGATTCAGCGTAGCACCGCTCCCGACAGTCAACGTCGCCCCGGAGGACAACGTCAGACCGGAGCCGAAGGTCGCTGTCGCGCCCTCCGCCAGCGTCACCACACCATCGCCGATTGTCACAGCACCAGCGTCGATGGTGCCGGAGAACGTCACATTACCCGCCGTCTGAAGCACGGAGCCGGGCTGCATCGTGATGGAGGCGGCATTCACCGTCATGCCATCCCCACGGGAAGAAGCATCGAAGAAGAGCTTGTTAGCCTCGCTATTGGCCTTCGTTGCAAAAGAGATATTACCCGTATAGCCGCTAACATCACCCGTGAAGCGGAAGACGTTACCGGACTGGTTATTTCCGCGAGTGAAGTCACCGCTGCCGGAGATATTGCCCGTGAAGAGGTAGGTGCGATTGGAGCCGGAATAGCCGTTATTGAACACAAGGCTGTTGATAATCAAATCAGCGGCAATCGTCTTCGTTTCGTTGTTACCGAGGCTCTCAAAGTAACCGCCGTTGCCGGAGGGCTGCGTCACATTCAGCGTGATGACATCCCCGGCACGAGATTCGGACAAATGCTTATTGCCCGAGCCATCATTGAACATGATTTCCGTAGCGGTACTGACATTGATGGTGTACTCAGCTGCGGCTGCCGTACTGCTGACAGCCGACAGCGTGTATACCGCGGCACCCGTGGTGATAACACCCGTGCCGATGGTGGTGGTAAGAGCCGCTACAGCGGTGATGCAGGCCAGAACAGCGGCGCGCAGCCGCGTGGGGAGGTGCAGTTTCATAATGATGTTTGGTATAAATAAAGGGGCGCACAAGCGCCCGACAGTTCGGGCACTCTAGCTTACCGTACAGTATAGCCGAAATCCGCGCCGAGTCAATCAGGTAATTCCAAAAAACAGGAGATTTTTTAGGGGCGTCGGGAGCAGGGATGAGCAGGGCGCAACAAAGGGGGATTTGTAGGGATGTACGATTTACGATGTACGATGTACGATTTGAAAGTTAGGCTCGCTCCGCTCGCAGGCAAAAAGGACAAAGGACGCAAAGCGCGTATGAAAAGCCCGCTATTGATGAACGCTATGCGTCCTTTCTTCCTTTATCCTTGCGAGCGTAGCGAGCGGAATTCAAAAATCGTACATCGTACATCGTACATCGTACATTCAGCTCGACAAACTGCTCATTTGTCACGCCTTCCCACTTTCTTCTCGTCACAACGTGAACCTTGCGCTAGAATGCCGGCATGCCGGATTCTCCTGAAAAGCGCGACTCTTCTTCCCTGCCCGACTGGCTGAAAGTCAGCGGTTGGGGCGGCACGGAATACAACCGCGTGGAGAAGACGGTGAAACAGGGTGGGCTCACCACCGTGTGCGAAGAGGCGCAATGCCCCAACCGCGGGGCCTGCTGGAACCACGGCACAGCCACCTTCATGCTCTGCGGGGCGGTGTGTACACGAGCCTGCGGTTTCTGCGCCACGCGAACAGCCAAGCCCGAGCCGCTCGATGAAACGGAGCCGCAACGCGTGGCATGCGCCATTGCCTCTATGGGGATAAAGCACGCCGTGCTCACCATGGTGACGCGCGACGACCTGCCCGACGGCGGAGCCGCCCACATTGCCGCCGCCATCCGCGCCGTGCGGGCCGCAGCCCCGGGCACCATCATCGAAACGCTGACCTCGGACCTGCGCGGGGACGAAGCCGCTCTCGCCTGCGTCGTGCAGGCGCGCCCGCACGTGTTTAACCACAACGTGGAAACCGTGGAGCGACTGACGCCGCTCGTGCGTTTCCGCGCGCAATACCGCCTCTCCCTGCAAGTGCTGCGGCGCGCGCGGGAGATGAGCGGCGGTGCCATCCCCACCAAGAGCGGTCTCATGCTCGGCCTCGGCGAAACGCGAGAAGAGCTGCTGCGCACCATGGATGACCTGCTGGAGCACGGCGTGCGCATGCTCACCATGGGGCAATACCTGCGCCCGACGGCGCGACACCTGCCCGTCATCCGCTACCTGCGGCCCGCCGAGTTTGACGAGCTGCGCGACATCGCTCTGGCGAAAGGTTTTACGCACGTCGCCTCCGGCCCGCTCATCCGCTCCTCCCACCACGCCGCCAACTTTCGCCCCTGAGCACGAGTGGGGCGGATGTCGGTTCGTGCTTTCATGCAAAGTTTTTCACCGTCCCTCTTGAATCTCGGGCACGCGGCGTGGTATAATGGTGCGCACGATATGTTCCGACACCTTTCTTTCTCTTCCCTTCTTCTCGCGGCGGCGCCGCTGTATGCCCAAGCGCCCGCTGCGGCGCCCGCCAGCCATGTGCAGGTGGAAAAAGTGACCGCCGGGCGCGACCGCATTGCGCGCCTGAGCATCGGCTGCGCCGAGTCCGTGCGCACCATGAACATCATTGCAGCGGTGGAGGGTTTTATCGAGGAAATCGCCTTCAAGGAGGGCAGCATCGTGCAGCAGGGTGATGTGCTGGTGCGTATCAACCCCGTGCGCTATGAAGCTGCGCTGAAACAGGCGGAGGCCGCCGTGGCGAGCCTCGATGCGCGCATCATCTACGCCGAGAACCGCTACAAGCGCCTCCGCGCGCTGGCGGAGAACTTTGCCGCCAGTCAGGAGAACATGGAGACGGCCCTCGCCCAATGGGAGGGGCTGAAAGCCCAGCGCGAAGGTGCAAAGGCCGATGTCGTGCGCGCCAAGAAGAATCTCGATGATTGCACCATCCGCGCGGAGGTGACGGGGCGCATCGGCCGCGTGGCGCTCACGGCAGGCAATTATGTCACGCAGGGAGAGCAGCTGGCCACGCTCACCCAACTCAACCCCATCTATGTGCGCTTCCCCCTCTCGCAGCACGATGTGGACGGCATTTTCCACGGTGCGGCGCACATCGGCGAGGTGGCGGACATCCGCATGACGACGGCTTCGGGCCTGCGCTACCCGCACATGGGCAAGGTGGCCATTGTGGACAACAAGCTCACGGGCAACACGGATACCTACACCCTCTGGGCGCAGTTTGACAACGCGGAGCACATCATCACCCACAACAGTCTGGCCGCGGTTCACGTCTCGCTGGCGGACACGCAGCAGGTGGCCATGGTGCCGCTCACCGCCGTACACCACGATGCGGCAGGTGCCTTTGTCTACACCGTGGATGCGGAGACGAACACCGTGGCTCGCCGCGAGGTGACGGCGGGCACCATCCAAGGCCGCTACCAGACGATTTACGAGGGCCTGAGCGAGGGCGAGGTGGTCATTACGGACGGCTCGCATAAGACCCGCGTGGGCGCCGCGGTCATCCCCGTCTTCCCCGAGGCGGCGGAGGCACCACAGGACAAGCCCGCCGCCGAACAGGCGCCCGTGGCTGTCTCGACCGCCGAGGTGGTTGAGATGAGCGACCCGACGGAAATTACCTGCCAGGGGGCGCGCGTGGAGGCGATTCAGAGCGTGCACCTGCGCCCGCTGGTGCAGGGCTTGCTGGAGACGCAGGAGTTCCGCGAGGGCGATGAGGTGCAGAAGGATGCGGTGCTCTTCCGCATCGACCCGACCCGCTACCGCGCGGCGGTGGATGTGTGCAAGTCCGAGCTGGCGCAGCTGGAAGTGAGCATCCGCGATGCCCGCACGAAGTACGAGCGCCAACAGCTGCTGCTCTCCAAGAACGCCAGCAGCAAGGACGAAGCCGAGAACGCCAAGGCCACGCTGGATGAGCTGCTGGCCCGCAAGCAGAGCGCAGAGGCAGCGCTGGTGATTGCGGAGGACGACCTCTCCCGCTGCGTCATCCGCGCGGGGCTGCCCCATGCGCGCATCAGCCGCGTGGCCGTGAATGCGGGCAACTACATTACCGACCTCCGCAGCCCGCTGGCCGACTTGGTGCAGATGAGCCCCATCTACGTGCGTTTCCCGCTCAGCGAGACGACGATTCTCGCCACCTTCGGCAACGACGAAAGCTTTATCGAAAAGGCGCAGATTACGCTGACGACGGGCACAGGAAAAGCCTTCCCCGAGACGGGGCGCGTGACCTTCTGTGACAACATTGTTAAGACGGCCACGGACACCAAGAATGTGTGGGCGACCTTCGAGAACGCCGATCAGCTGCTCGCCCCGGGCAGCGTGGTGAGTATCCGCATCACCCGCAAGCCGGAGTTCAAGGTGGCAGGAGTGCCCGCCGAGGCCGTGCAGACGGATACGCACGGCCGCTATGTGTGGGTGGCCAAGGACGGGCATGCCGTCAAGACGGACATCATCACGGGCGGCACGGATGCTGAGGGGCGCACGGCGGTGTTCCACGGGCTGACGCCGGGCGAGCGCGTGATTACGACCAACCTTGCGGAGCTGGAAGAAGGAACGAAAATTGAAGGTTGAAAAGTAGGCATTAACCACCAAGAATAGCATTTTATGTTTTCCGAGTTTTTTATTCATCGACCGAAGTTCGCCTTCGTTGTCTCGATTCTGATGATGCTGGCGGGCCTGATTTGCCTCAGCAAGATGCCCGTCTCCGAGTATCCCGAGGTGTCGCCGCCCACCATCTCCGTGCGCATGAACTATGCGGGCGCCAGTGCGGAGGAAATGGCGCAGGTGGTGGCCGCCCCCGTGGAGGAGCAGCTCATCGGCATGGACGATTTGGAGTATTTCTACTCCTCCTGCGGCAATGACGGCTCCTACGCCCTCACGCTCATTTTCCGCTCGGGCGCGGATGACGACATGGCCATGATTAACGTCTCCAACGCCATCAAGCGCGTGGAATCCAAGCTGCCGAGCGAAATCAAGCAGACAGGCTACAATGTACACAAGCGCTCGGGCGATATGCTCTGCTTCCTGAGCTTCACCTGTGATGAGAACAAGATGAGCACGTTGGAGCTCTCCAACTGGGTGCGCATGAATGTGAAGGACCGACTCTCGCAGGTGGACGGCGTATCCAGCGCGGATATCATTCCGCCCCGCAACTACGCCATGCGCGTGTGGATGAATGCCATGCGCATGAGCGCGCTCAATATCACGCCCGATGACGTGGCCAACGCCATCCGCGCGCAGAACGTGCAAGCGGCGGCAGGCTCCGTCGGCTCGCAGGATGTGCAGTCCTATGCCACTTTCAAGGTGACGGCGCTGGGCCGACTCAAGACGGCGGACGAGTTCGGCGACATCGTGGTGAAGCGCGGTGAGGACGGCGATGTGACCAAGCTGCGCGATATCGCCACCATCGAGCTGGGCGCCGAGAGCAACTCGGGCTACAGCCGCCTCAACGGGCGCGATGCCGTGGGCATGATTGTGTTCCGCAACAACGAAGCCAACGCCCTCGCCACCGTGGCCGCGGTGAGCAAGTGCATGAACGAGCTGAAGCCCACCTTCCCCGAGAGCATGGACTGGTGCCTCGGCTACGACCCCACCAAGGCTATCTCCTCCACGATGGAAGAGATTATCACGACGCTCGGCCTCGCGCTGCTGCTGGTGGTGCTGGTGACCTACCTCTTCCTTCAGGACTGGCGCGCCACGCTCATCCCCGCGCTGGCCATCCCCGTGTCCCTGCTGGGGGCCTTCATGCTGATGTATGTGCTGGGCTACACCATCAACGTGCTGACGATGTTCGGCCTCATCCTCGTCATCGGCTCGCTGGTGGATGACGCCATCGTGGTGGTGGAGAATGTCATGCGCCTCATCCACGAGGAAAAGCTCTCGCCCAAGGAGGCCACCATTAAGAGCATGAAGCAGATTACGGGCGCCGTCATCGCCACCACGCTGGTGACGCTGGCCGTCTACGTGCCCATCGCCTTCTACGGCGGCATGGTGGGCACCATCTACACGCAGTTCTCCGTCACCATGTGTGTGGCGCTCTGCATCTCCACCTTCAACGCGCTCACACTCTCCCCTGCGCTCTGCGCGCTCATCCTGCGCCCCGCCACGGAGAAGAAAAACCGCATTGCGGAGATTATCTTCCTGCCCTTCAACAAGCTGCTGGAGGGCTGCCGCTACATCTACCTGAAGGGTGCGGGCGTGCTGGTGCGCCATGCGTGGCTCACGCTGCTGGTGCTGGCGCTCGTGCTCGGCGGCAATTACTACTACTTCAAGGGCGTGCCCATGGAGTGGCTCATGGCCATGGCGGGCGGCAAGCCCGCGGCGGGAGCCCCCGCGGCAGGCCACCCCGGCGCAGCGGCGCAAGCCAAGCCCAACCCGCTGCTCAACCTCATCCTGCCCCGCGGCATCAACTCCTCCTTCATCCCCACGGAGGATAAGGGCACGCTCTTCGTCATGGTGACGATGGAGGGCACCGCCACCGCCAAGCAGCGCACGGATAAAGTGATGCGCCAGATTGAGGAGCGCGTGCAAAAAATCCCCGGCATAGCCATGGCCACCACGCAAAGCGGCTACAGCTTCTCCAGCGGCTCGGGCGAGAACGCGGGCATGATGATTATCCAGCTCAAGCCGTGGAAAGAACGCACCACGCCCGAGCTGCAAATCGGCGCCATTCAGCAACAGGTGAACGCCGCCTGTGCCGATATCCCCGAGGCCTCCGTCATGGCCGTCACCCCGCCCGCTATCATGGGTCTCGGCATCACGGGCGGCGTATCCATGGTGCTCACCGCCTCGGGCGATGCCACCCCGCAGGACCTCGGCAACATGGTCAAGGAGATTCAGGCGCGCCTCATGTCGCAGCCGCAGCTTGTGGTCATGGCCCGCAGCGAGTACGACGCGGATAACCCCCAAATCTACCTCGAAATCAACCGCGAAAAGGCGCAGTCTCTGCACGTACCCGTCAACACCATCTTCAGCACGCTCCAGAGTGTGATGGCCTCGTCCTACGTCAACGACTTCACGCTCAACGGCTTCAACTTCAAGGTAATGATTCAGGGCAGCACGCGCGACCGCCGCACGGCGGACGACATCCTCAACCAGATGGTGCGCAACGCCAAGGGCGAGATGGTGCCGCTCTCCGCCGTGTGCGCTCTCTCCTACCGCATGGGGCCCGCGCGCTACAACCGCTTCAACCAGAACATGAGCGCGGACATCACCGTCATCGGCCGTCCCGGTGTCGGCTCCGGCCAAATTATGAGCTACATCGAGGACACCGTGGCGCAACTCAACGCCGAGGAGCGAGCCGCAGGCCGCAACCGCACCTGGGGCGTGAGCTGGAAGGACCTCTCCTATCAGGAACGCCAGAACGACGGCAAAATCGGCAGTCTCATCGCCATGGCCCTGCTCTTTGCCTATCTCTTCCTCGTCGCGCAGTATGAGAGCTGGACCACGCCCATCCCCGTGATGCTTTCCGTGAGCGTGGCGACCATGGGCGCGCTGATGGGCGCGCAGCTTTTCGGGCTGTCGCTCTCCATCTACGTGCAACTGGGCATTCTGATGCTCATCGGGCTCGCCGCCAAGAACGCCATCCTCATGGTGGAGTTCAGCAAGGAGGACCACGAGCGCCACGGCAACGATTGCCGCACCGCCGCACTCAACGGCGCGGGCATGCGATTCCGCGCCGTGCTGATGACGGCCATTTCCTTCCTCTTCGGCGTGTTCCCCATGGTGGTTGCCACGGGTTCGGGCGCCGCGAGCCGTCAGGAAATCGGCATCACGACCTTCTTCGGCATGCTGCTGGCCACCTGCTTCGGCATCCTTCTGGTACCGGGCCTGTACTCCGTCTTTGCCCGCATGCGAGATTGGACTGCAGCCAAGCTGCGCGGCCACAAAGCGATCTGAAGCGCCGAGCGCCATTTTCTCCCGGCCCGTCTGCCCTGAGGCAGACGGGCTTTTGCATGCAAACAGACGCGCACGGAGCTTGACAAAGCGGGGGTAAAGATGCAAAATCACGGCGTGAACGCGGTATGCACCACCGCCTTGTTGGTATGAAAAAGCAACTGATTTACACCGCTCTGCTCGCTGCGGCCCCGCTGCTGCTCAGCTCCTGCTTTGATGAGGAGAAGACCGAAGCCCCCGCAGCGGAGGCACCCGCCCCCGAGGAACAGCCGCAGGAACCCGCTGCCCCCACCTGCCCCACGGATGAGGAAATCAGCGCAGGGCTCGCCGACCAGCTTCCCGCCTCCGACGTGGCTGAGCGCGGAGACTTCACCTGCGAACCGCCGCAGACGGCAGAGGATGGCAGCGTCTCCCTGACCGTGCACCAAACCTACACCGTGCGCGAAAACCTTTACACCCGCGAATCCGCCCCCGAGGCTTTTAATGAGCTGCGCAAGGGCATCAACGATGCCGTCAACGCCGCCACTAAGCCCGAGTCCGTCTACCTGCTGCAAGTCGGCGGCACGACGGATATGCTGACAGACGCCGACCGCGCCCCCAAGCCCCTGCCCGAGGATTTGCAGGCCAAGGCCAACGAACTGAAGGATTTGGCCGAAGGCTCCGTTTGGACGCAGGCCCGCCCCGCAGGTGAAACGATTGAAGTGCTCGTGCACACCACCGCCCGCTATGAGGAAGGTGCGTGGAAATTTGAAGGCACCACAGTGGAGGACGCCGCCCTGCAACCCCTCAATGACTTCAAGGCGGAATCCGCCGTCACGTCGGAGGGCGCTTTCATCCTCAACGACGAGACGATGCAGAGCCGCAAGGCCGAGATTGCCGAAAAGATTGAAGCCCTCAACGCCGCTGCCGAACCCTACATCAACAGCCGCGAGGATGCCGCCCGCAATCGACTGACGCAGGAGCAGGCCGCTGCCGAGGAAGCTGCCCACAAGGCTGCGGAGGAACAGGCCGCTGCCGAGGCCGTGCGCCAACAGTGGGTGGATGCCTGCACCAAGGCCATCGCCTCCGGCAAGAACTTCTCCGGCGAGTGGACGCGCGACAACCGCTTCGGTGAGCTGACGCTGCACATCGAGCAGGCCAAGAGCTTCGACGGTTCCATCCAGTTCATCGGCACGCTGTACGACACCAAGCTGCCCGAGGCAAGCCTCGACATCGCCGGCCGCTGCGATCTTGCCCCCGGTGAGGGCGGCGCACATGTGGATGTGACCATCTACGACGGTCGCTACGACCCCGACCAGCCCACCGCCGAGGTGTACGACGCCCGCGACGGCCTCCTCTCCCTCGTGCTCACGCAGGACGGCAAGCTCACGGGCATCATGAGCTGCGGCGCCTGGGCAGAAACGCCCGAGAAGGCCTTCCGCATCTCCCTCTCCCCCAAGGCAGAGGCCGCCAAGGACAGCGGCAAAAACCGCCGTCGCCGCTAATGGCGAGCGACCTTCCGACCAAGTTTTTTTCACAGACCCGCCGCCCGCATGGGCAGCGGGTCTTTATCTCTCCTAGCCCCCTTGGCGGCAAGTACTTAGCTCTTTACGAAGCGCTTTGCGACATCGGTAAAAAAGATGTCAGATTCTTGCTAAAAAGGGGTTGATTTTCGAGCTTCAATCAGCTAGAATCCCCCGCACTCATTTTCTTATGGCACGACAAGCATTAGGTAAAGGTCTCGGCGCTCTTCTCAGCAAGAAACAGAGTTCCCTCACGACTTCGGCAGATACGGTTGCCGAGGGAGAGCAGGTCATTCTGGCCCCTATCAGTGAAATCGTCGCCTCCCCCTTCCAGCCCCGTCGCCATTTCGATGAAGAGCAGATTGAAGAGCTGGCTGCCTCCATCCGCGAGAGCGGGCTTATTCAGCCGCTTGTCGTGCGCCGCGTGGACGGCAAGTTCGAGCTGATTGCCGGTGAACGCCGTCTGCGCGCCGTCACCCGCTTGGGGCAGACGGAAGTGCGCGTCGTCGTGCATGAGGCCACCGATCAGGAGGTCGCCGAGCTGACCCTCATCGAAAACCTGCAGCGCGCTGACCTCACGCCCATGGAAGAAGCCGAGCAGTACCACCTGCTCCAGACCCGCTTCGGCATGAAGCAGGAGCTGATTGCGCAACACGTCGGCAAGTCCCGCGTCGTGGTGGCCAACATGGTGCGCCTGTTGGACCTTACCCCCACGGCCCGCGAGCTGCTCAACAGCAAGAAAATCAGCGTCGGTCACGCCAAAGTGCTGTTGCAGCTCAAAGATGCCGAGCAGCAGACCGCTGCGGCGGAGAAAGTGGCAGCCAAGGGCCTGACCGTGCGCCAGACCGAGCAGTTGGTGCGAGCCCTGCTCACACCCGCGCCTGAGACATCCGCACCCGCACCCGCCAAAAAGCACGAGCTGCCCGAGGCCTATGAACGTGTCTGCCGCCAGCTCTCCGGCGATTTCGGCACGGAGGTGACCATCAGCCTCAAAGGCAAGAACAACGGCACCATCGAGATTTCCTACGCCGGGCGAGAAGAGCTCGTCCGCATTCTCCAAATCTTCGGCATCAACGCCCGCTTCTGATGTCCGCGGAAGCACGCCCCACGCTTTGCCCCTGCCCCGCCTCACCGCGGGGCAATGTTTTTGCGGCCCTGCTGCTCGGTCTCGCCGCCCTGTGCTCCTGCGAGGACAAGCCTGCGCCCCCCCCTGCCCCCGTGCAACAGGAACAGCCCGCCGCCTTCACCGACGCCCCCTCCTTCTCGGGCGATAATGCCTACCTGCACACCGCTGCACTCTGCGAACTGGGCCCCCGCCCCTCGGGCAGCGAGGCCTACGCCCGGCAGCTCGGCTACCTTGAAACCCGCCTCACGGCCGCAGGCTGGCAGGTGGCACGAGACTCGTTCTCTGCCCCCAACGGCGTACCGATGTGCAACCTGCGCGCCCGCTTCGGCGAGGGGAACCACACCCGCCCCGTGCTGGTGAGCTGCCACATCGATACCAAGCGCCTCCCCGGCTTCATCGGCGCGGATGACGGCGCGAGCGGTGCGGGTGCCATGCTGGAGCTGGCCCGCGTGCTCACCGCTCAACACCCGCAGCTTGCCGAGCAGGTCGAGTTCATCTTTTTGGACGGGGAGGAATCCTTCGGCGCGCACATGACCGAGCAAGACGGCCTCTACGGCTCCCGCCACGATGTCGCCCGCCGCAGCGCGGCCCGCGAGCTGCCCCGCTACCAAATCAACCTCGACATGGTAGGCGGTGCGGACTGTGCCATCGCCGTGCCCGCCTACGACACCTCGGACAAGATGCTGGCGCAGTATGCCAAGGCAATTCTTGCCGAAAACCTCTCCGACTCTCGCTGGACCGTCGTGCCCGCGAGCTACCGCGACGACCATCGTCCCTATCTCGAGGCGGGGGTAGACGCGCTGAATCTCATTGCCGACTTCCGCGGCAGCACATGGTGGCACAAGAGCGGCGATACGATGGCGCGCATCTCCTCGCGCCCCCTCAGCGAGACGGGACGCCTCTGCCTGCGCCTCCTCGCGCAGCTGCTGCGAAATTAAAAAAACGGTCTGACGCTTATGTCAGACCGTTTTCTTGAATCCTGCGGCGGAAGCCGCGCTCTATTCAATGATTTGTACTTTGTACATCGTACATTGTACTTTCACATTCACGCCTCATCCGCATCACCCAGCAGCTCGGTCATGAGACCGTCGGGCGTGGTGTGCACGGACTCGCGCGTGGCGAGATTCTTCAGCTCCACCTCGGGGTACTCCGCGCCGATGATGACGGCGTAAGTCGCGCCGATTTTCTCCGCGCGCTTGAGCTGGTTGTTCAGCTTGGCAGGGGAAAGCGGCAGGTCCACACGCAGGCCTGCATCGCGCAGGGCGGAGGCGAGGCCCAGCATCTGCGGGCGCATCTCGGGAGCAGCCAGCACGAGGCACAGGTCACAGGAGTTGGGACGCAGCGCCGCATCGCGCAGAGCCTTGGCCGCGGGGCATGCCTCAATCAGGTGTGCAATCACGGCATCGCCCATGGCAAAGCCCGTGGCAGGCATATCCACCGCGCCGGCTGAAAGTGTGGAAACGAGGCCGTTGTATCGGCCGCCGCCCGCCACAGCACGCAGGTTGTGCCCCTTGTCGAAAATCTCGAAGACGAGGCCCGTGTAGTAGGCCAGGCCGCGCACCACGGAGAGGTCAAGCTTCACAAACTCCTCCAGCCCGCGAGCCTGCAGCTCGGCATACACAATGTCAAAGTGCTCGGAGCAGCCGGCGGGGGGATTCTGGATGAAGGCCACCAAGTCCTCACGCTTCATGCCGAAAGCGTCGAGCTTCTCCTGGCAGTACGCGGGGCGGTCGCGCTCGAACTTGTCCACCACGGCCAGGAAATCGCCCACCTCCTCCTCCGGCACACCGTGGTCGGCAGCGTACTTCAGCCACACCTCGCGGTCGGAGATGCGGACGACAAAATCATTCGCCGTGAAGCCGAACTCGCGCATGCAGTCGATCGCCAGCGCAATCAGCTCGGCATCGGAGCCCTCGCCCGACTCGCCCAGAATATCGGCGTTGAACTGCACGAACTCGCGGAGGCGGCCCTTCTGCGGCTTCTCGTAGCGGAAGCAGGAGCCGATTTCAAACCACTTGAGCGGCTTGGTGTATTCGCGCTGGTAGGCGGCGGCAATGCGACCGAGGGAAGCCGTCAGCTCGGGGCGCACGGTGATATCGCGCTCGCCCTGGTCCTTGAAGCGGAAGAGCTGGGTCGGCAGCTCGCCGCCGCTCTTCTTCAGGTAAAGCTCCGTGCTCTCCAGCGTGGGGGCCTCCCACTCCACAAAACCATAGCGGTGCGCCACGCGGCGCCACGTGTTGAACAGGTAGCTGCGCAGGGCGTATTCCTGCGGCGCAAAATCGCGGAAACCGGGCAAAGGAGCAAAACGAGCGTCAGGCATAATATAGAAAACAGTTGTTGCCCCGCATTATACCCTACAGCCGCGCCCAACGCAAGCGAGAAAGAAACGGACGGCGTACGATGTACGCCGTCCGTTCCGCTAGCCCCGACGGGAATCGAACCCATATCTGCCCTTTAGGAGAGGGCCGTTCTATCCATTGAACTACGGGGCCTTGCAGGAAATCTTTTCTTTTGCCCTTACGCGCCGAAAGCGGCGCGGACGCGGGCGAGTTGCTCCGCGCTGAGCACGGGCTCCAGCTCAGGCAGCATGCGGGCGAAATACTCCGCGGGCTGCCAGCCGTGGAGCGGCTGGGGCACGGGCTTCTCGAAACGCCACGTGGGGATGGGCATCGCCACATCGAGAATCACCTGCGCGCCCTTGGCCGTGCGGCAGAGAGCCTCCGTTACAGCCTCCGCCAGAGAGGGGTGCTGCGTCAGCACATTGAGCAGCCAGGTAAGGCTCAGGCGATTGGCTGTGCCGAGCACATCGCCGAGCAGCAGCTCAAGCGCCTCCTCCTTCAGCTCCGTGAGCGGAGCCAGCAGGGGCAACACACGCATGTCCGCCAAGCTGAGAGCGGCGTTGAGCAGCATGGGGTTGCCGTACTCCTTGGTGAGCTTCACCAGCTCCTCCACGCCCGCCAGCACCTGCTCCGCCCCCGGTTGGGCGAGAGTAGCCAGTTGAAGCGCGGCCTTCAGGCTGATAGCGGGTTCCGGCTCTTTGACGGCGTAGGGAACGAGAGATTTCCAGCCCTCACCCTTTCGCGCGGCAATGAAGCGCGTGAACTGCAACAGCCCTGCCTTGCGTGCTGCGGCAGACGTCTTCTCCACGAAGATGGAGTAAATCGGCAGGTTCTCCGCCTGTTTCTCCTCGTCATTGCTGGCCATGAGCCCGCAGGCCATCATCGCCAGCGGCCACTGGTCCTCGCCGATTTCATGCACACGCACGGGGTCGTGCGCCATGGCGGCCAGGCGTTCCAGCTCCGACAGACCGGTGAAGTTGTCCTGATAAATGCTCATGGTGCGGGGCCGTCAGGCTTACTTAATCAGGTCGTCCAGCGAGGGCGTCGGTTCCGTCACGGCAGGTTCCTCCTCGTCACCGAAGGGGTTGCTCTTGTCCGCGGCGGGGGCGGCGGCATCAGCCGCGGGGGCCTGCACCTTCTCAGGGGCATCCACATCGAGCATCAGGCGGTGCATCTGCACGGTCTTGCTCGTCACCAGCGGGCTGGTGGCGCACTTGCTCTCGGCGTTGTCATAGGCAGCGCGGGCAGCCTCGATATCACCCTTGCTGCGGGCGAGGTCACCAAGCGTGATATAGGCCAGAGCCTCGTAGGGGGAGCTGCCGAGCTCCGCCACCTTCTGCCACGCGGCAGCGGCCTTGTCGTCCTGCCCCTCGTTGAGGTAGTGGGAGGCCACGGCTGTCAGCGCACGGGCCTTGATAAGCGAGTCCTTCGTTGCAGCCGCCAGCGCTTCCAGCTCAGCGACGCCCTGCTCCGCCTTGTCGCCGGAGAGCGCCTTCATGCCCGCGAGCAGCTTGCCCGTGTCGGCAGAGGGGGTGGAGGCGTAGTCCGCCGCCAACACACCGAGAGCGGCATCATCAAACTGCGCGGAGACTACGCCGCCCGCAGGAGAGGAAAGCTTCATGGCAGCCACCACCTCGGCGGCGGCGCTCTGCTTCATGTCGTTGCGGTGGGAGAAGAAGGCGATGATGCAGCCGGAGGCAATGCCGAGAGCGATACCGCCCCACAGCAGTTTTTTATAGTGCTTGTTGAGGAAGATTTCGTGCTTGGCGGGCCCGAGTTCAATCTCGCCGATGGCCTTGATTTCTTCCGGGGAAAGAGGCTGGATGTCCTCGTCGTTGTTGGTATTCATAACTTAGGATTTGTAGAGGTCGTTGAGCATGTGCAGGCGGTCGATGCCCACATAGTTGTTAATGCCCAGGTTGCGGTAGATTTCCAAGGTAGCCTTGGATTTGTTGAGGGTATAGAAATGGATGCCGTCCACGTCCGCATCCAGCAGCTCGGAGCACTGGTTGCTGGCGTAGTTGATGCCCACGCGCTCGATGCTCTCCTTGTCGCCGCCCGCGCGCAGCAGGGCTTTCAGCAGGCGGGCGGGGAAGTTCGTACCCGCGGAGAGCTCGGCCATGCGGTTCATGCTCTGGATGCTCGTCACGGGCATGATGCCCGCAATGATGGGGGCGTCGATGCCCACCAAGCGGCAGCGGTCGCGGAAATCGAAGAAGGCGTGATTATCAAAGAAAAGCTGCGTGCAGATGTAGTCCGCACCCTCATCCACCTTGGCCTTCAGGTAGTCCATCTCGCGGATGCGGTTGCGGGACTCGGGGTGCCCCTCGGGGAAGCCCGCCACGCCGATGGTCAGGCGTTGGGTAAGGCCTTGGCGGTCCTCCCACGCGCGGATAAAGCGTACCAGTTCGCCCGCATGGCGGAAAGCATCCTTTGCGGGGTCGTAGGCCATGTTGCGCGGTGCATCACCGCGAAGGGCCAGCACGGCGCGGGCCCCCGCTGCCACATAGCCCTCCAAAATCTTCTCCAGCTCCGCCTCGGTATGCCCCACGCAGGTCAGGTGCGGCACGGTGGGAATCCCCTTCTCCTGAATAGAGTGCACCACGGAGCGCGTCAGCTCACGCGAGCCGCCGCCCGCGCCGTAGGTCACGCTCACAAAGCTGGGGTGGAAATCCTGCAGACGCACCACGGTCTCCAGCAGATTCGTCACGCCCTCCTGCGTTTTGGGCGGGAAGAACTCGAAGGAGAAGCTCGGCGTGCGGTCGAACAGGACGGAAGTGTTTTTGCTCATCGGCGGAAAAGAAAAATCAGGGAATGGGGACGAGGGCGGCCTCCACCTCGGGCAGGCCGTTCTTGTTCTCCGTGGTGGGGAAAGCGGGCAGCTGCGTAGGCTGCACGGGCAGGGCCGCGGCGGGCGTGCTGTTCTCCGCGGGGGCGGGGGCACCGTCCTCCTTGGGCATGTCATCACCATCCGTGGGGATGGGCTCCAGCGCGGGCATGCCGTCCTCCCCCTGCGCGGCGGGGGCAGGCGCATCCGCAGCGGGTGCGGGGGCCGGTTCAGCCGCGGGCGCAGGCTGCTGCGGCAGCGCGGTGGTCATGTCGCCCTGCTCCATCTGGCGCAGCGCAGCGCCGAAGTGCTCGTTATCATCGCGCAGGTCGCGGCCCGAGAGGAAGGGGGAGATAATGATTTCATCCCCCGCGGCGGGCGTGGGCGTGTCCTGCGGGGCATTGCCGTTGGCGGCAAAGATAGCCTGTTTCACCGTGGCGCTCACTTGGCCGGACTCCTCGTCACGGCCATCCACAACAGCCTCACAGACGATGTAGTCCCCGCGGCGCACGGCAATCACCAAGCCGTCGTTGAGGGGCGTCTTAGCCCCCTCGGGGGTGAAAAGGATGGAGTTCCACTCGCGGTTGAAGGACGCCACGCGGCCCAGAGCGGCGGGGGCGGCAGCCTCCTCCGCAGCGGCACGAGCGGTGCGTTCCTCCTCCTTGCGGCGGGCGGAGGCGAGCACGCTGCTCTCCTCGGCCTCGTTAATCTCCTGTTGGCGTTTGCGCTCCCCCTCCTCGGCCTCGCTGCGGGCGTTGGACACCTCGGGGGCCTCCACATCGGGCCCGAGCTGCTCCATGCGGGCAAGGTGCTCGGCGTTGCGCTGGCGGTATTCATTGCTCTTCTGCATGGTGCGGTACAGCTCATACTGCTCCTGTCGGCCGGGGATAACCACGGTCACGGCATAGAACATGAGCCCCACCGTCAGGCAGAACAACACGAGGATGGTGACGCGAAAACCGTTCATGCGCGCGAGCATAGCAAAAACGCCCGCCCGTAGCAAGTCAAGATTGCGTCAAAACGCGCTGCGTTGCGTCAGCTTTTCAGCAGAGGCGGCGTCCTGCGGCAGGGCCAGCCCGCCGCTCAGTTTTGCGCCGCGCAGCGCCGTTGCAAGGGTCTGACAGGCAGCGGCGTCCCCCGCCAGCGCACGGGTGTGCAGTTGCAGCGCCTCGATATAGAGCGCGGCATGCTCCGCCGGGGGCAAATCGGGGTTCAGTTCAGTGAGCAGCAGCATCAGCCGCACGGCGCGTTCCTCGGGCGAGGGGGCATTCATCGCCGCGCGCCATGCCGCCGCGGGGACCTCCGCTTGCGGGGCCGCTTGCTCAGCGGGCTTGCCGAGCTGCATCTCCTGTCGCACCGCGGCAAAGGCCTCGTCATCCAGCGTCACGGCCGTCCCTTCCGACAGGAAATCGGGCAGCGATTCCGCCCACATGGGAGCAGCAGCAAGCAGGAACAGGAAGAAACGAGGCATGGACATGGTATAGCACGGAGAGGAGGGAGAGGCAAGATTCAAAGTTGGAAGTTGGAGGTTGGAGGTTGGAAGTAAAAATAATAGCGCGGCGGAGCCGCGCGGAACATTCAAATCAAAAATCTCAAATCACATATTCACCCTTGTGCTCCGCACAAGGGTGAGGGTGCGTTCTCCGGGCAGGACGCCGGGTTCCATGCGGTTCATCACATAGGCGAAGGAAAAACCTTCACTCGGCACACAGAAGCCCAGCGAGCCGCCTGCGCCCGCATGGCCGAGCGCCCCCTGCCCCGCGCCGCCGAAAAGCGCGGCGGGTTCCAGCATCGCCCCGCAGCCGAAGGTAGTCGGCTCGCACAGCGTCTCATCCGGGCCCATGGTCATCGGCGTGCGCATCCACGCCAGCACCTGCGGCGGGAAGGGAGCGGCGGGCAACTGCCCCATCAAGGCTTGGTAGAACAGAGCCAACCCCTCTGCGCTCGCGACACCGCCGCGGGCGGGGCAAGCGCATTGCCAAGCAGCGGGCGTGTTGATTTGCCGCGGTCCCTCCAGCCCCGTGATGCTCACAAAGGCGCGGTGTACGGGGCTTTGCGGGTCGAAGTAGGCGCGGAAAAACGGCGTCTGCGGCAGCGGGCCGCGCAGCTTCGCCGGCTCCACCGATGCCACACGCGGGTAGGCCGTTTCCGGCAGGTGGCCGATGTAGAACTCCAGCCCCAGCGGGCGGCGCACACGCTCCTCCCACCAGTCGCCGATGCGTTGCCCCGTAAGCGCGAGCATCAGCACCTCCAGCATCGGGCCGTAAGTGTGCGGGTGATAGCCGTGACGCGGCGGCCCCCACAGCGGCGTGCTCTCCTCCAGCGCGCGCTTGCAGGCCGCGAGGTCAAACACAGACGCCGCCGCCCCCGTGGCCGCCAGACCCGCTTGGTGCGACAACAACTCGCCGATGGTCAGCGCGGGCGCGGGGAACTCCGGCCACAGCGCGCCCACCTCCAGCTCCGGCCCCTGCGCGCACTCATAGAGCGCCGTCAGCAGACAGGCTGCGGAAGCCGCCTTCGTAGCCGAAAACACGGGCACCAACGTATCGGGCGTCCACGCCTCGCGCCCCTCGCCGCGCACACCGCCGCACAGGCTCGCCACACACTCCCCCTTGCGGAACACCGCCACCGCCGCGCCGCGCTCAAGCCCCGCCGCAACATTCGCCTCAAAGGCCGCTTGCAGCGCCTCATTCATAGCGGTGCACCTCCGTCACCATGCAGGTGCCGTCCTCCACGCGGAAGCTGACCTCAAAGGGTTTCAGGATGAGGTGGTACACGCGCTGCGGGTCATTCTGATAGGCAGGGCGCGGGTCCTGCGCCAGCGTCTCGCGCAGCGCCGCCACCCAGTCGGGCGTGGTCCCCGCGGGCAACTGCGGCGGCAGCTGCACCGCCAGCGGCTCCCACGGCGCCGCCGTGAAACCGCTCGCCGCCTCGGGAATCGCATCGCTGTAGGGCACATAGGGCTTGATATCGTAAATCGGCGTGCCGTCCACCATATCCGCCCCCGACACTACAATGCCGTCCGCCTCCACGCTCACCATCTTCACCACCGACAGGCCGAGACCGTTCGGGCGGAAGGGCGAGCGGCTGGCAAACACGCCCACGCGGGCATTGCCGCCCAAGCGCGGCGGGCGCACCGTCGGGTGCCACTCCGAGCCGTTGCAATGAAAGCCCCAAATGAGCCACACATGCGAAAAACCCTCCAAGCCGCGCAGACAATCCGTGCCGCGGAAAGTGGGCTCCAACACCACCCTGCTCCGCACATGCGGGGCGAGATTCCCCTGACGGGGCACGCCGAACTTCTCCGCAAAGGGGCTGTGCAGGATGGCGACAGGCTGCATCACAGGCCGAAGAAATCGTGGAACACCTGCTTGTAGACAGGGCGCTTGAAGTCCGGCAGACAATCGAAGTCAAACGCGCGCGGGGAGACCCACTTGTAGCCCTTGAACTCCTTGTTGTCCAGCCACGGCTCGGCCTTGTCATCGTGCATGCGGCAAAGGAAATAACGCTGCTCCTGCCCCGCGTAGGGAATCCCGCGCTTGCGCAGCACGCGCTCGCGCTCCTTGGGCGGGTAATCATAGCGATACGGGCCGTGCTCCGCCACCACATCATACTCATTGGGGCGAAAACCCGTCTCCTCCATGCCCTCGCGGCACGCGGCCGAGAGCGCGCTCTCGCCCTTCTTAATCCCGCCCTGCGGGAACTGCCACGCCCCCTCGGGGCTCACGCGCTCGCAAACGAGCACCGTTCCGTTGGAGCGCTGGTAAATAATAGCGGCATTCGGGCGATAAAGTTCCTGATTCATGCAGACTGAGTGAAATTCAACTTCCCCCGCATCCTACCACACCCCCGCCCCATTTGCAAGCACACACGCAAAAAATTCCCCCTGTCGGCCTCTGGGGAATCATCAGCAGCATCTTCAACAACACCTCCGTCAAAAAAACTTCTCATCCGAAGGTGTGAGGACGAGGCAAGCGAGAGAGCGGGCTTATTTCTCGTCCTTAGAATCATTGTTGAAGATGTCGCTGAGAGTAACTCCGGCGACAAAGCCTATCATGAAGGTGAGCATAAGCTGAATGGGGATTGGGGGTGAGTTAAGCGCAGAAGGAGAGCAGTGCGGTGACGGCGAGGAAGGAGAGGAGGCTGACAGCCAGAAGAGCCGCGAGAGTGCGGAGGATATCGCGGCGGAGGGAGGAGTCGGCGGTGGGTCGCTTGCGGTTTTGGGGGCGGCGGGTGTAGAGCTGATAATGTTTCACAAAATCAGCGGGGTTTAGGTGCGCCCGATGATGGGGAGGCGTGGCGGGCTGCGGCGCGGGGAGGTTGAGGTCGTGGACGCGCATGATTTCATCCACGATGGCGGTGAGCATGCCGCGCTCGTTGCGGAGGTCGAGCCAGCCGAATTGGCCGTTGGGGTTCAGCTCGAGGAAGTGCAGTTTACCGCGGATACGGAGGAAGTCCAGCCGCGCAAAGGATAGCCCGGTCTCGCGCATGAGGGAGCTGACGGCGTGGTGCTCATCGGGCGTCAGCTCGCAGGGTTGCCACGCCTCGCCGTGCTGAAAGGTGAAGGGGCGGCTGTCGGCTTCCGTCAGCTCCGCGCGGGAGAGGGAGGAGGCGAAGGTTCGCCCTGCGATGTAGGCGACGGTGACTTCCTCCTTGGCCTCCCCTGCCCGTTGCAGGAACCAGGGGTAGGAGGTGTCGAGGGTAGCGGGCTCGACGTGATTCACCACAAACAGGCGGTTCTGCCCCAAGGGTTGACCGCCGTTGGTCTTGGCAACGCAGGAGCCCTTCAAGCGCGTGGGCGCGCCATGCAGCATCTCCCACGCCAACACGGGGAAATATTTTTTCGCCGCGCGCATTTGGCGCATTTTGTACCAGTTGCCCGTGGGGGAGGGATGGATGAGCGCGAGCTTGCCGCTGCCGAAGGCGAGGTCTTTGATGCCCGCCCAAATCCGAAACACTTCATCCCGCAGCCATGCCTCGGGACTGCCGCCCGCGGGGGTGTCGATGGTGGGCGGGTTGAACATCACCTTGCGCTCATACACCGCGCCGACTTCGCGCTCGCAGCAGGTGCGCCCCGTGGGGTCGGTGAGGGTGTAGCCGTCCGGCCCAACGGACCATGTGTACTCCCGCCACAGGTCGATGTTAAATCGGAAAACCTCCGCACGCGCCGTCAGGTAG